>CAZHIK010001103.1:0-3293 GCA_964532635.1 uncultured Enterobacterales bacterium | reverse complement strand
AGGCGGGATCCTGGGAGATGGGCGCCAGGGATCCTGGCTGGTGGGCGGTGAGGACGAAGGAAGGGAAGAACACCGCTGGGTTGAGGATGGCACCGCTCGTGCCGTTCTCCATCACGCTGATGGGGAACTCGTACTCGAAGTAGTTGACCACGTCGACGTCTTCGGCCGCACGTGGTGAACCCAGTTTGACCCCCTCCCAGATGGCTCGGCGAAGATCTTCGATCTCGAGAGGCAGGAACGCGATGTGTTGGTTGTCGAAGCGTGAGAAGTGATAATAATGGTAGTCGATGCCCTGGAAGTAGGCGGGGAGACGATCCACGGGCACTCCGATGTCGACCACCAAGTACTCTGCCGCCCGCGCCACCAGCGCCTTCACAAAGGCCTTCCGGTCCTCCCAGGTCCTCCCTACAATCTCGGAGCGTTCGTTGTAGCTGCTGATGCTCGGCAGCATCAGGCGCACGTTCGAGCCTCCCGGAAGAGCATCCAGAGCCCCGCGGAGCTGGTGCGCTACCCGCGCGTAGGTCTCTCCGACGAAGTATGCGCTCAGCTCCGGGTCGTACTCCTTCAACACGGTCATGTAGATGGACTTGTGGTCCACCTCGTTGAAGACCTCGATGGCTTCGACCACCTCATCGATGTTCCGGCTCATGTAGGTCGAGCCGGTGGGGCCTGGCATCAGGCGCCAGCGGTCGAAGGCGCTCGATAGCAGGTTGCCCACGGCCTCCGCGGCGTAGACCGTGTAGTCCCGCTTGTACCCACTCGAAAGGTCCAGCGTCCGGAGGTGCCCATCGCAGTACAGCAGCGAGGCCGTGCGGGAGGGTAGCCCGCTGGTCCTCCCAGATGTCACGATCGGGAATTCGCCGCCCGGCTCGCGCTGGTCGATGTGGTCTCGTTCCCAGCGTTGTCCCGTGTGCGCGTCGGACTTCCGACACCGCCGCCCTCCGAGCGCTGGGGGGCGCCACTTGTGGAAGTACGCATCACCGTCGCGCAGCACCTGCAGTTGACCCACAGCCAGCGAACTCGGAGGCGGAGCGGACCTCACCTCGGTGAACATGTGCAGGAACGTGTAGATGAGCTTCACGCCGTTCTGCTCGGCCGACGACAGCTGATCGGCCAGGGCCTCGACGTTGCTGCGACCGAAGTCCGCGTGGGGTCCCTCGCTCTCGACCTGGGTCTCCAGGTCGCCGACCAGCCTCATCCCACGGAAGGGCACCAAAGCCCTCCAGAACAGATCCCGCCCGCCCAGTTGACGAGCCACCGTGGCACCCAACCCGTGGCTCCCGATGTCCTCGAAGGAGGAGCCGAAGGGGCCGTAGCGGTAGTCGTAGACCACCTGACCACCTTGTTCGAGAAAGTGCATGTCGCGGATCATGTTGATGCCGATGCGCTTGGCATCGTCGCCTTTGTCGCCACTTCGAAGGAGCTCTTCGACGCCGGAGTTGGATGCGCCCTCACGCTCATCCTCGTCGTCCCCGTACTCGGGTGCGCGATCACCGGTCCGCTGTCGGCCGTCGCTCCCCGCCCCACCGACGGTCTCGATTGCGGTGTCACCGCTCTCCACGGCCAACAGCTCACCATGCAGGCCCTCGAGGCCTTCATGTCCAGTGACCCGCCAGGTGCCGGTGCCCGAACCGAACCGGCGGTTCACACCGCCCTTGGCGTCACTGTCGCCCTTGCCTGCCATAGTCCACCTCCTGCGCGGAACCAGTCGGGTTCCCTGGCGGGAAGGGAGGGCACCGCCCGCCCTCCCGTCAGGGATTCACCGTCTCGTCGAAGTCGTCCCGGATCAGGTCCAGAACTTCAGGTGCATGCACAGGCTGAACTTCGCGGACTCCACCGCGCCGGCGTCGGACAGTTCCACCACGAAGCGGAAGTAGCGACCGAAGTCGGTCCGGGTGGTGTAGGCGTTGGAGATGGTGTAGCCCAGGTTGTTCTGCGCGGGGATCACGTAGCCGCCGGCCACGAAGACCACGCCGTCGTAGGACTTCTCGATGCCCACGCGGTAACTGATGGCAGCACCGGTACGCTCTTCGGTCAGCAGGTGAGCGACGATCTGGTCCAGGTGCATGCCCACACCTTCGAAGGTGGGGCCAAGCTGGTAGGGGGTCCAGGTGCCGGCACCGGCACCGGCGCTGTCGAGCTTGCGGTCGCGCTCGAGCTCGAACTCCATGGCATCCTGTTTGCCGCGCGGTGGTCCCACGTGGAGAGGTTTGTCGAAGGGCATAGTCTGTGGTCCTCCTTGGGGTTCCGGCCGGACGGGTCCGGCGTGGGTTTCGAGGGTGTTTCGAGGGTCCGAGGGAAGGTCCCTGCGCTCCAGATGCTACTGATTCGCCAATGATTCGGGCGCGAGCCCCCTGAGCCAGATCCGGCTCAGCGGACGAGGCCCTCGAGCAGGGGGCCTCTCAACCAAGAAGGGCCGCCGGATGGCTGGGTCGAAGCGGAGCGTGTGGTGCGGATGGTGTTTTTCAGACCTTCGAGGAGCCGATTGGGGCCGTCGGCGACCATGAACGCCAACCACGGCCGCACGCCGTCACGGCCGCGAGCGCGGCGTCGAGAATGTTGGCTCTCTACCCCCGACTCGGCGGCCTGCCTCAGCCACCAGCCGCCAGGATCGGCCAGAGCCAGTTGTGGAGGGCGGGGATGAGCTCACGTTGCACCCGCTCGGTGTGAGCACCGGCCAGCCGCCACCACTCCTTGGTCGGCCTCCAGGGATGCAGCCGGGCGTCGGACCTCTCGGCGCGTCCAGGGACTAGCGCAGTCGGTACCAGCAGCACCGTCACCGCCAGACCGCCCTGCCGAAGGCGACCGTCGAGGCCGTCGAGCTCCGCCGCGAACTCCTGCTGCTGTTTGCACTGCTCGGTGATGGGGTTCCGAGGCTTCGGGCTGCCAGGGCTCCCCAGGCCCTCTTTCAGTGCACGTCGTATGCGCTCGACGGGAAGGCTCTTCTCGAGGGCCCCACGAACTCGCTCCAGAGCCCGAGTGCGCACGGAAGCCTCCGCCTGGATGAGGGGAACCAGCAGGGTCACAGGCAGGCACTCCGCGAGATCCGGGCCCAGCCAGTGCTGGCGCTGACCGACCACGACCACCGCCAGCACGCGGACCAGGGCCTTGCGCAGGCGGGCCGTCTCGTCCCGGATCTCGGCGGCAGCTGCAGCGCTCACGTTTCCAGCGCGGGCCGCCAGCTCTGCCCGTAGCGCCCGCACCATCGGGCGCACGATCCTCTCGGACAGAGTCTGGAAGCTCGGACGAGCCTGCTCGCCAAGCAAGAACAGGCAGCGCCGCAGGATGGCTCG
>CAZHIK010001102.1:0-3294 GCA_964532635.1 uncultured Enterobacterales bacterium | reverse complement strand
ACCCGGACCTCACCGTCTCCGGCACCGACAAGTTCTCTGCCCGCAAGGGTCTGTTCGGTGTCGCCGGCCAGTTGCTCGACCAGCCAGTCGGGTCGACGGCCACGGTCGATGTCGCGGCCTTCGCCTCGAGCTGGACCTACGACGTCTACCAGTACGACATGGGAGTGAGCGGCGGAGAGCAGCTCGATCCCCTGGTGGACGAGACCGACTCCCCCCGCATCTACGTCCAGACCCCCGAAGGCGAGTGGTACAAGGGCGGCTACCTGCGCATCCCCAACGCCTACCGGGAGTCCTTGGCCGGCGCCAACGCCACCGTCCGCTTCATGGACAGCGTGCAGATGGGCGCCACGGCCTGGGTGGGCCACCTGGACATGACCACCATCGACGGCGTGGAGGATCCCTACGAGCTGATGCTCCGCAGCGGCTTCCCCACCGAGCGAACCTTCGGCGCGGCCGGCCTGTACGCCACCAGCCAGTGGGGCCTGCTCGAGCTGCACGCCGAGGGTTCCCACTCCTTCACCGGCGGCCAAGCCTACCTGCTCAAGGGCTTCCTCGACGTCACCTGGGGTGAGGTGGAAGCCTCCCTGCGCCACTACGGCACCGACTACGACAACCCCCACGCCCGTGGCCTGGCCAACGCCGACGAGTACGGCGGCTACCGCGACCGTGACGAGCAGGGTGGCCGGCTCAAGGCCAAGCTCGCGCCCACCGACTGGCTCAACATCCGGCTCCTCGGCGATGTCTGGGAGCGCATGAGCATGGGCACCTGGAACGCCGAGCTGTACGGGCGCGTCGAGGTCAAGCCCCATCCGTCGTGGTCCCTCGTGGGCTTCGCAGACCACAAGAACCGCGACCTGGTCAACAACGGCCGCAACCGCGAGTACGGCGGTGAGTGGGGCATCGACGAGGACGCCGACCTCGGCGACATCACCTACGAAGAAGGCAGCTTCGACTACATCGAGGGTGCCGGCGCCAAGAACTACTGGGGAGTCCAGCTCCGCACCGAAGCCATTCCGCGGGTGCAGATCACCGGCCTGTACAAGCGCAGCTACACCGACGCCGGCTACTTCTACCCCGACCCCGAAGCCTACTGCGACTACTGGTACCAGGTCGGCCACTACGCCTGGGCCAAGCTGCGGGTCGACCCCTGGGACAGCACCTCCCTGGCGCTGCGCGGCAAGTACGAAGACGAAGACGTCTACGGCGACCAGGGTGCCCGCTACATCGAGAGCTACCTGCAGCTCACCCAGAAGCTGCCCCACAAGCTCAAGATCGGTGTGCGCGGCACCATCAACCGCGACCTCGAGGATCCGGAGTCCGTCTGGGAGGCGCCCTGCGCCTCGGCCGGGGCTCCCGACCTCTGCGGTTCCTGCATCTGTGACGAAAGCTCTGTCCAAGACGATCTCTCCTGGTCCAGCTCACAGTGGAATGGAGGTTCTGATGGCTCTGCGCACCCCCCTTGCGCTGCTCCCCGCTCTCACCCTGCTGGCCAGCCCCGCCTTGGCCCAGGAGGTCCCCGCCGAGGGCGATCTGGTGATCACCGAGATCGTCATCGCGCCCCCCAGCGCTGGGCGCGAGTGGTTCGAGGTCCAAAACGTCTCCGGCCACGATCTCGAGCTCCAGGGCTGCATCCTGGCAGAAGGCCACTACAACGACGAGAAGTCCTGGGTCGGCAACGACGACACCATCGACGACAGCCTGGTGCTGGCCGACGGTGAGATCGCGGTGCTGGCCAAGAACGAAGACACCGACCAGACCTGCGCCGCCTACGAGGACGAAGCGCTCACCACCTGCCTGGTGGAGACCGCGGCCTTCTACAGCAGCGTTGGCTTCAACAACAACGACGCCGAGGTCCTCTGGATCAGCTGCGACGACGTGGTGGTCGACGAGATCCCCTTCGACTGGGGCGAGTTCTCGGGCGACTGCCCCGACGACTACGACAACAACTGCTCCATCAACCTCCACCCCGACAGCATCGACGCCGGCGCCAACGACGAGCTGAGCAACTGGTGCCTGCCGGGCCCGGCCACCCCCACCTGGGACTACGCGGGCCTGCCACAGCTGGCCACCGCAGGCACCGACAACGTCTGTCAGGAAGACGTTCCCTGGTGCGGGCCCGGCGACGCCATCATCACCGAGCTGATGATCGATCCGCCCGACGGCTACGACGAGTGGATCGAAATCTTCGGCGCAGGCAGCGAGGCTTGCAACATCGGCGCCTGCCAGCTCATGGTCGGCCCCTCCGCCGACGCCTCCTACGAGCCCACCGAGAAAGACGACTGGGAGTGGGACGTGGTGGACATCGAGGTGGCCTTCGACACTTTGATGCTCGACGCCGGAGGGTTCTCCCTGCTCGCCCGCACCGACGCCTGGATCACCGGCGACGGCAGTGCACCGGAAGACATCCCCGCAGACTTCTCCTATAGCGGCATCAACCTGGCCAACGGCGACGCGGAGTGGCTCCACCTGGTCTGCGGCGACGACACCATCGACAGCGCCCCCATCGACTGGGCCTCTCTCGAGGGCTTCTGCCCCGCCGGCAACTGCAGCGCCAACCTCGACCCGGACTTCGCTGACGCTGCCAACAACGACGACATCGCCAACTGGTGCGTACCGCCGGAGGAGCCCACCTACACCAACCCCTCCGGCTACGAGTTCCGCGGCACCCCCGGGGCGGCTGGCGCCTGCCTCGAGCTGAACTGGCCCAGCGCCGGCGAGGTGATCTTCACCGAGCTGATGGCCTCTCCCCAGGGCGGCGTTCCCGAGTACATCGAGCTGTACCACACCGGCAGCGCTGCTGTGGACCTCACCTTCTGCGAGCTGCGCAAGCACCGGGTCGACGAAGCCGACGAGGTGGATCCGGATTCCATCAAGAGCTTCCTGTTCGGCGAGGACGAGCGCACCCTGTCCCTCGAGCCGGGCGCGGTCCAGGTGCTCAGCTACAAGGACTGCCTCTTCGACACCGACACCGGCGCCGACACCGGCGAGGCCTCCTGCGATCAGGACGAGTTCACCTACGACACCATCCAGCTGTCGGCCGACGAGGAAGAGCACCTCTCCCTGATCTGTCCCGGCAGCGACCTCGTCGACGCCATGGCGCTCAACTTCTCCCTCGAGGGCGCCCGCGACGGCCACGCCCTGATGCTCGATCCCGACTACGCCACAGCCGAAGGCAACGACGAGCCGAGCAACTGGTGCGAGGCGGCCTTCAGCCAGAAGATCGAGGAGCTGTCCGACGACATCGAGGACTGCAACTACGGCACCGCAGGCAGCCTCGATCCCTGCGAGGTCGAC
>CAZHIK010001101.1:0-3296 GCA_964532635.1 uncultured Enterobacterales bacterium | reverse complement strand
CCCCGCCCAATGGGGGGGGGGCAAGCTGTGTTTTCGAAATATTCGATCACCGCGATGGGGGCGGGATCATCGGTGGGCGGCGAGAGCGTGGGCCGGTCCGTTAGTGCGACGCGTCGGGGAAGGTCGGCAGCCGCACCTCCCCGACGCCGGGGTCCACCAGTGCGATCGGGCCGCTCGGCCAGGTGACCCAGGCGGTGTCGGTTCCTGGGACGATCCCCAGGTGGACAGCCGCATCGGGAAGCTCGATCTCGCGGAAGCCCAGGTTGTCCAGGTCCAGCTGCACCAGGGTGGGCTGCTCCTCGAGGATCGCCCACCCTGAGGCTCCCCCATCACCCAGCGCCAGCGCGCCTACCGGCCCCTCGACGGCCTGGTGGTAGCCCAGCCCCCCCGACAGGCTCCAGATGCTCAGACCCGCCGAGCCGGAGAGGGCTCCGCTGCCCCCAAGTTCGCCGTCCTCCACCCGATGCACGAAGGCCGCGGCGTCTCCCGCGACCGCCACCATGCTGGCCGCCTTGACCAGGCTGCGCTCGGTCACGGTGCCCTCCCCCGCATCCCAATGCTGGAAGCGAGCCACCTGCCCCCCGCTGTCCAGCAGCACGGCGCCAGCGTCGTCGGCCAGCGGGGCGATGAGGTCCCAGGTGCCGGCCTCGGGCAGTGGGACCTCGGTGGGGTGGGAGGGGAGCATGTCGGCCGGGAAGTGCCACAGAGAGCCCCCCGCCTCGGACAGCAGCAGCCAGCGGGTGGCCCCCGGCTCGAGGGCCTGATCGCTGAAGGCGTCGGGGCCCAGGATGTCCAGCTGCTCGGTGTCGGGGGTGGCCACGAGAGCCCCGCCCATCTCCTCGGACAGCAGCAGCGCGAAGCTGCCGTCGGGCGCCACCTCGAGCTCGCCCAGGGGCGCCTCGTCCCAGCCGACGCTGTAGATCACCAGATCCTCGGGGTTCTCGGTGCTCAACACGGCGAGCTGCCGGTCGTCGGCCAGCGCGAGCCGAGTGCCGTCTTCGGAGAAACGAACCTGCTCGGGGTGTCCGACCAACTCGATGATCGTGAGGTCACCTGTCTCGAGATCCCAAAGCGCGATGTCGGTGTAGTCCCAGCCCTCCGCCCCCGTGAACACAATCCACCGCTTGTCCGGGGAGAGAAACAGCCCGTCGGCCTCCATGTCCAGCTCACCCCGGACGATGGAGAGACGGTCCGCGTCCAGTCCGACGAACGTGCCGCCCGCGAGCAGGGCGAGCAGGTAGGCCTCCCCGGGCCAGGGCACCATGGCCACCACCTCGGCCCCGAGATCCACGATCTCGGTCTCGAGGTTCGAGGCCCGCACCCGGGCGAGCCAGCCCTCGGCGGCATTCGCCAAGAACACCGCCCCGGGTACGGCCGCGGGCTCCAGCTCGAGCCAGGCGGAGTGGTCGTTGAGCCCGTTGTCCTGGGTCTCCGGCGCTGGCTCACACGCAGCGAGCACCGGGACCAGCAAGCAGGCGCACAGGTGAGAGGCTCGCCACGCTTCCGATGAGCTCATGGGATTCTCCAGCTGTCCAACGCCCGTGCCAGAAGAGAAGCGTAGCACGGGACTGCGCTGTCTCGACGCGTCTCCCGCTCGCGGGCGCACATGAGGCGCGCGCAAGCGATACGTCACGCCTTCGCCGCCATTCCAGAGACAAGGAATGTAGGGGAGGGGTTTATCCCCTCCCGCGACCGCATTAAGAGCGCGGCTCTCCCGCACCCCCTGGAGGTCCCATGCTGGAGTCCACCCGCCGTACGCACACCTGTGGTCAGCTTCGCGCCGAGCATGCCGGCACCGACGTCGTGCTGCAGGGCTGGGTCGACGGCGCCCGCGATATGGGCGGCGTGGTCTTCCTGGACCTCCGCGACCGCCACGGCATCACCCAGGTCACCGTCGACCAACGCTCCCCCGGCGCCGCCCGCGAGCTGGCCGCCGCCTGCCGCGTGGAGTTCGTGGTCGAGGTGGTGGGCCAGGCTGTGCCTCGCGCCAACGTCAACAAGCGCATCCCCACCGGCGCCATCGAGGTGGTGGCCGGCGAGATCACCATCCTCAACCGCACCAAGCCGCTGCCCTTCGCCCCTCGTGACGACGTCAAGGCGTCCGAGGAGACCCGGCTGCAGTATCGCTACCTGGACCTGCGCCGGCCCGCGCTGGCCAAGGCGCTGACCGTGCGCTCCCAGGCCGCTCAGGCCACTCGCCGCTACCTCGACTCGTTGGACTTCCTCGAGATCGAGACCCCAGTGCTCACCAAGGCCACCCCCGAAGGCGCCCGGGACTACCTGGTGCCCAGCCGCGTGCACCCCAGCACCTGGTACGCGCTGCCCCAGAGCCCCCAGATCTTCAAGCAGATCCTGATGGTGGCGGGCATGGACCGCTACTTCCAGATCGTGAAGTGTTTCCGGGACGAGGATCTGCGCGCCGACCGCCAGCCCGAGTTCACCCAGATCGACATCGAGATGAGCTTCGCCACCCGCGATGTCGTCATCGAGCTGGCCGAGGGAGTGGCCCGCGCCATGTGGAAGCGCGTGCTGGACTACGACATCCCCGTCATCCCGCGCATGACCTACGCCGAGGCCATGGCCCGCTTCGGCCGCGACGCTCCGGACACCCGCTTCGGCCTCGAGCACATCGACATCCTGCCTGCGGTCAAGGACACCGAGTTCCGCGTGATCTCCGGCTCGCTGGCCGATGGCGGCATCTGCAAGGCCATCCGGGTCCCCGGTGGCGCCCAGGGCAGCTCCCGCAAGGTGCTGGACCGCTGGACCGAGTTCGTCCGCCGCTACGGCATGGGCGGGCTTTTGTGGGGCAAGGTGGCCGAGGGCAAGTGGGCTGGCCCGTTGGGGCGCCTGTCAGAGTCCGAGAAGGCCGCTGTGGCCGAGCTGACCGGCGCCGAGATCGGCGACCTGCTGCTGGTGGGGGCGGGCAAGGCCAGCACCGTCAACGCCGGGCTGGGCAACCTGCGGGTGCAGGTGGCCAAGGAGCGCGGGCTGATCCCCGAGGGCGCCTTCGCCTTCGTGTGGGTCACCGACTTCCCCGCCTTCGACTACGACGAGGACGCGGACCGCTGGGTGGCGGTGCATCACCCCTTCACCTCCCCGACGGAAGAGCAGCTGCCCCTGCTCGACAGCCCCGAGCGCCTGGGCGAGGTCGGTTCCGACGCCTACGACATCGTCTGCAACGGCTACGAGATCGGCGGCGGCAGCATCCGTATCCACGACCCCGAGGTGCAGCGCAAGGTGTTCGCCGCCTTGGGCATCGGCGGTGATGATGCGGTTGTCGAGAAAGACGGGGGTGT
>CAZHIK010001100.1:0-3297 GCA_964532635.1 uncultured Enterobacterales bacterium | reverse complement strand
ATCTACGCAGTCAATGAAGGTACCGAAGTGGACTGCAGCGGCTGCTCGATGCTGAACAACCAGTTCTCGGGTGCCGCGGCGATCGCCCTGGCTCACCTGGAATTGGTGGGCTCCACCATCGCCGGCGGTCGCCCCAGCGCCAACCTCGATGGTGGCGTCGGGGTCTTCTCGTCGTGCAAACGAGGCTGCGGGCCGACCACTGTGATCGTCGACGACACCACCATCACGGACAACACGCTGGCGGGGATCTACCTGCATGGCGAAGGCAGCTACACCGTCACTCGCAGCGAGATCTCGGGGAGCACCACCACGGACCACGGAGCCTCCACCCGCTGCGGCGACGGCATCTACGCCGAGAGCACCGTCGCCTGGAACGGCAACAACGGGCTGCTGCTCCAGGACAACGTCGTCTCGGACAATCAAGGTGTGGGGCTGTTCCTGGACGACGGACACACGCTGCTCGAGGGCAACTCCTGGGACGGCAACGAACACGATCTGCTGATCCAGGGCGAGGCCTGCTTGGCCCCGCTGGTGTCCTACTCCACCGTGCCCGATCCGTTGATCTGCCCCGAGTGGGACCGGCCCACCTGTCCGCTCGAGTTCGTCCTGGATCTGGAGATCGCCGACATCTCGGGCGAGACGACCCAGCTGGTTCCGCCCGCTTCCACCGGCATCCGCCGGACGCTCTCTGGCAGAGAAGCCGCTTGGCACCATGAGGGGCGGGGGCTACGATAACAAGACCAGACCAGATCTGGTCTGATTCATCTGGAGGCCTTCATGGTCGTCAACACCGTCTCCGAAGCCAAGGCGCAGCTCTCCAACCTGCTGGACCGCGTGCTGGCCGGTGAAGAGGTCATCATCGGCCGTGCCGGCAAGCCGGTGGCCGTCCTGCTGCCCTACGACGCCACTCGTCGACGACGCTCCCCCGGCGCGCTGCGCGGGCGGATCCGGATCGCCGAGGACTTCGACGATCTACCCGAAGACATCGCCGACGCCTTTGGGATGGAGCCATGAACATCCTGCTCGACACCTGCGTGCTGCTGTGGTGGCTGGCGGACGATCCCGCCCTGTCCGGCCCTGCCCGCGAAGCCATCGCGGATCCGGACAACGTCGTCCACTACAGCTCCGCCTCCATCTGGGAGATCGTCATCAAGCGCGGGCTGGGCAAGCTCGAGGTTCCCGATGAGTTCGCGGAGGTGATCGCCGGCCAGGGCTTCCGAGCCCTCGACATCACCCCGGCGCACGCACTCCAGGTCGGGCAGCTCGCAGACCACCATCGCGTTCCCTTCGATCGAATCCTCATCGCGCAGGCCCAGGTCGAAGGGCTGACCATCGCCACCCGCGACCCGCGGGTGAAGGCCTACGAGGTCCCGATCCTGGAGGCATAGCGTCCGGCATTCGGCCTGTGGGAGAATGCTCCCTCGAGGAGGATGATCCCGATGCGCTCTCGGGCCCTGATCACCGCGGTGCTGTCCGGAGTCTTCGCCGTGAGTGCGGCCTGTGACCGCGGGCGCGGGGGCCTGAGCGACACCGGTGAAGTTCCAGAATGCGTAGAGGGCTACCTCGCGGATCGCGGCAGCTGTGTGCCCGAGACCTGCGGCACCGGCACCTGGGGAGCACTGGAGGTGGATGCGTCCACGGTCTTCGTGGACGCCGGGGCTGATGAAGGGGGCGACGGCACGGAGGAGCGGCCCCTGACCTCCATCCAGGCCGCCCTGGACCTGGCGGGCAGCCGCGGCGGTGGGATGGTGGCGGTGGCGGCCGGGACCTACCCGGAGACTTTGGAGATGACGACCGACCATGCGGGGGTGCACCTGGCGGGGCGGTGCAGGGAGCTGGTGATCCTGGACGCGAGCGTGGGGGATGACAGCACGCCGGGGATCGAGATTGCGGTGGGAGCTGGGATGGCAGGGGTGTCGGGATTGAGCGTGGTGGGGTCGAAGTACGAGGGGATTCGGGTCGGGTCGGGGGAGGTGATTCTGGTGGGGGTGAGGATCGAAGGGTGCGAGTACATCGGGCTGGTGGGGTATCGGGGGAGTGACGTCCATCCGTCGAGCCTGACCGCCAGAGGATGTGAGGTGGTGGGGAATAGGCTCTCGGGTGTCTTTGCAGAAGAATCGGGGACTCTGGTTGAGCTGACCGACACTGTTGTCAGAGACTCTCTGGCAGACTCGAACGGGGACTTCGGGTACGGCATCTTCGTCCAACGTTCGGCGGAGCTTCGGGCGACTGAGTGCGACCTGGACCACAACACGGGCGCGGGACTTCACGCACTCGACTACGGATCGAAGGTGGAGCTCTCGAACTGCGAGGTCAGCGCCACAGTTCCCATGAGACACGCCCTCGGGGGCTACGGGGTCGAGATCATGGGTGGAGCGAAACTCGTTGCCGATGACTGCCTGCTCTTCGACAACAGAGGTGTGGGTGTGCTGGCCGTCGACCCAGGCACACAGGTCGAGCTACGGGGAACCACTATTCGGGACACAGGGCCCGATGACAACGGAAGACTGGGCTACGGAATCGAGACGTACGGTGGTGCGCAGCTCACCGCCCATGACTGTTTGGTCGCGAACAACACCACGGGTGGAATCCAAGCGGCGCTTGCTGGAACCTGGGTCGCAGTCCAGGACTGCTGCGTGAATGGTACACAGCCAGACACAACCGGAGAGTTCGGGTACGGAATCGAAGTCCAGAGCGGAGCGACCCTCACTGCGAGCAACTGTGAGCTGGACCGGAACACCAGCATAGGGTTCTTTGTGACAGACATAGTCTCGCGGGCGCAGCTTCGAGACGTAACCATCTCGAGAACCATGGCAGGTCTTGATGACGAGTCCGCCGTCGCCCTCGGGCTGTGCATCCAGAACGGGGCCCACGCAGCAGCCCACGGGACAGTACTGTACGAGAACGAAGGGCCGGGCCTTCACTCGGTGGGGGAGACGTCCCTGCTTGCCTGCCTCGACTGCGACATCTCCGACAACCAGTTCGCGGGGGCGGTGGTCGTCGATGGTGGTGCTCTGGAACTCTCTTCGTCCGGGATCTACCGCACCCAGCGGAGCGCCAACATAGGCGGTGGGGTCGGCGTCTACGCTGCGCAACAATGGAACTGGGCGGCACCGCTCCTGACCGTCAGCGATTGCACCATCTCCGTCAACCAGCTCGCTGGTATCCATGTCGCCGGAGAGGGTGCCTACTACGTGGCGAACACTGCTGTCTCCGAAAGCGAAGCTACCCCCCATGGTCCAACCCGACTTTGACAGTTGCAGGTACATGAAGGGCCGAAATCGGGGTCCCAGAACG
>CAZHIK010001099.1:0-3298 GCA_964532635.1 uncultured Enterobacterales bacterium | reverse complement strand
CGAGCAGACCACGGCCGAGAACGACCCCCAGCGGCGGGTAGTCCCGTGGCATGTCCTCTCCCGCATGCGCGCGATCGAAGCACGCCCGGATGTCCTCGGCCGCACCATCGATGGAAATCAAGGCCACTCGAGCTTCACGAATGGCCTCTTCCGCCGCCGCAACACCCGGACCGATGTCTGGCTGATGCACCGTGCCATCGGGTACGGCGATGTCGAGACTCGACTGCTTGACCGCCCGCAAAAACCTCCGCTTCGCACGGGCCAGGCTCGCGCGGGATCCCTGTGCCGAGAGCTCCGAGTGGTTTCCCTCTATGCAAGACAGCAGCGACCCCACTGCAGCATCGCCGCGCGCAGCAGCGCCAGCCAGGTCACCGCTGGCGATCTGCAGAATCGCGGCCTGCCTCTCTGTGATGGGGCGATGATCCGCGCTGATGAGACCCCTCGCGGCCTGCTCGACATGAAGCCAAGGCTTGTCGGGTCCATCGATGACATCCCAAAGAAAGCTCACCGCTTCCGGCGTGCCAAGCCGCGCCAAGGAGCGCAGGATGACGACCTGTACGTCGCGATCCTCTTCTTGTCCGAGCCGATCCATCAGCGCTCGAGTCGATGACTCCGGGTCACCGTTCGCGAGAAGGAAGGCAGCGAAGACCCTCGCGGGCTGCGCGTCATCAGACAGCCTCTCCGTCAGGACGGCATCGCGAATGTCACCAGATCGCCGAATCGCAAGATTGACTGCCCACAGCACTGCATGATTCTCATCCGATGTCTTCTCATACAGCGCATCCAGGGCCGAGCTCGACCCGATCCGCGCGAGCGCCTCGACAGCTCGGAGTCGGTCGCCAGCATCGCTCGCGTCGTTCAATCGGCCACGAAGCCCCTTCACGTTTCCCTTGCGCTCCAGTCGATCGATGTCGGTGGAGAGCACGGCCCAGACCACCAGGGCCACGAGCGCGGCCACGATGGCACAGCCAACAAGGAGGAGGATGAGCAGGATTGACATGTCGATGGTCCTCGGTCGGTGTTCGAGCAGCGCTGCATTCAGACCAGCGAATGCGCACAATGTAGGTGTAGCTGATCGGCTTGGCGAAGGCAGCCGCCGACAAAGGTGGGTGTCAGCGCACCGACATCGACTCTGGGGCCCACCGCATCTACGCTGTCCTGTGTCCATGACCGATGGTCCACCCACCACCACCACGACGAGCGGATCCTCAGCAAGGTGAGGGACCCCAAGCCGGATTGGATCACCACAGATTGTCAACCCAAGGCGAAACGAAAGGGGAGGCTCCTGGCTCCAAGGGTCGATACAGGCCCGTCGCGCCCCTTGGATATAGGAAATACGCTATGCGCACTCTACTCCTTGCCCTCCTCACCATCGGCTGCAGCCATGCCGAGCCGCTGGCCGAGCCTGCCACAGAGGCCGCCGCTCAACCTGTTGTGGAGGTCGAGGCCGCTCCTGCCGAGGCTGATCCCCTACCCGCCGCCACCGACGGCCGCACGCTGATGTTCTTCCTCAACCCCAACGGCCGCCCCTGCCAGATGCAGCAGGGGATCCTGGACCAGCTGGGCGAGAGCCTCACGGTGGACGTGAAGCACGTCTCGGTGCTGGACAACAGCAACCGCCCCACCCTGTACCAGTACGGCATCCGCTCTCTGCCGGCGTTGATCCTGGTGGACAGCAGCGGCCAGGAGCTGCACCGCTTCACCCCGGGCATCCAGCCCGCCGACGCCATCCTGGCGGCCCTGGACTAGCCGTGGAGCTCGGCCTCGCCAGCCTGGGGCTCGCGCTGCTGGCGGGTCTCGCCAGCATCCTCTCCCCCTGCGTACTGCCGGTGGTGCCCATCATCGTCACCGGCACGGAGAAGGACAGCGCCTGGCGCCCTGTCGCCATCGTGCTGGGCCTGGCCCTGGCCTTCATGGCCATGGGCGTGGCCACCTCCCTCGCCGGCGCCGCGGTAGCGAGCAAGATGCTCTGGATCGAGAAGGCGGCCGGAGTGCTCATCGTGCTCTTCGGGCTGCTGATGTTCCTGGACGTGAACATCTTCAAGAAGATGAGCTTCTTCCAGCGTTTCCAGAGCAAGGGGCCCGGATCGGGCCTGCTTGGGGGCCTGCTGGTGGGCGCCAGCCTGGGGCTCATCTGGATCCCCTGCGTGGGACCCATGCTCAGCGGGGTGCTCGCCCTGGTGGCCACCGAGGGGAAGATCCTGCACGGGGTGATCCTGCTGGCGGTGTACAGCCTGGGCTTCGCCATCCCCATGCTGGTGGCGGCCTACGCGAGCCACTGGTTCCGCACCCGCTTCAGGGCGGTGGCCCGCTTCCCTGCGGCGCTGCGGATCTTCAGCGGCACGGTGCTGGTGCTCTTCGGGCTCTGGATCCTCACCCAGGGGCTGATGATCATCGGGTGAGCTTCACGGGGGAGTGTTGGGGTTCCACTATGAATACGGATATTGAAAGGCTTGGACCCCGAGGGACTCCATGGGCCGCATCCGCATCATCGCCGCAGACGACGAGCGAGAGCTGCCGCTGGCCGCCACCACGGTGCTGGGCCGCCACCCCACCTGCACCTGGGTGCTGCCACAGGCCGAGATCCCGACCTTCTGGGTGGAGCTGCGCTGGACCAGCGCGGGCTGGACCTGGCGCGAGCTGGGCGGGGACGCCCGGGGCCCTCGCAAGCGGGGCATAGGCCTGGGACAAGACTGGTGGCTGCTGGGCCGGGGGCAGCGACTCAATGGCCGCGCCGTGCGGGTCGAGCTGCTGGACTCCTCCGCCCCTGAGCGCTTCACCGTAGACCTGGCGAGGGGGCGCGTCCACGAAGGCCCCGAGCTTCACACTGTGGTGGCGGACGACGCGGGCCAGCCCTACCCCGCCGACTGGGAGCGCGCGCAGGAGCCTCCCACCCCCCTGCGCGATGGCGAGACCTTCACTGTCGAGGGGGAGCTGCACCGCTTCCACGAAGGCGCCCCTCCCCAAGCCACCGCCGAGCGCCAGCTGGATCTCGAGCGCCACAGCTGCCGCATCGAGCTGGCCATCGAGTCCGGCCGCCCCGTGCTCCACGTCTGGGACGGCTCGGTGGAGCGCAAGGCCCGCGGCGCGCCCCTGTGGGCCCTGGTGCCCTACCTCGAGGCGCGCATCGCGGACCTGCCCCGAGGTGGCTGGCTGGCCCTGGACCAGGCCTGGACTCGCTGGCGGGAGCTCTGCCCGGCCTCGAGCAGCGGGGCCGAGCGCGTCGGTCACGATCGCAGCCGCACCTGCCGCGCCCTGCGATCACTGGGGATCGTCAATCCCCACACCCTGTTCGAGC
>CAZHIK010001098.1:0-3301 GCA_964532635.1 uncultured Enterobacterales bacterium | reverse complement strand
CCGCTGCGAAGCGCCGTTCGAGGCGCGTGAAGGCGTATTCGGGGGGCGAAATGGCGGCCCGAAGGCCTCCTGAGGGCCTGAGCGATCAGAACCAAGGGACATAGCTCGCCCAGCGATCAGGATTGGAGGACATAGGTTTCCCCCGCGCACCCCCTCCGCCCCTCACAACGCAAACACCCAGCTCACCTTGCCTTGGACCTGCCAGCTGATGGGATCCTCGCTGCCGTCCACCGGCAGGTCCATCCTGCCGCCCAGGTACACCGCCCGCCCTGGAGCCTGCTCCCAGGCCACCAGGGCCTCGGCGCTGCGCGCCTCGGAGAAGGTGGAGCGGTCTGCGATGAAGCGCGCCCAGAGCTGGCGGGTGGCGAAGACATCCACCCGGCCGCGGCCCACCCAGCCGCGGTACAGCTCGTCGCCGTCTTCCTGGGCCTGCTGCCAGGTGGCCGTGCCGCCCACGGCCAGCCAGGGCCAGGGGCGCAGGGTGAGGCCGGGCTCCACGTCGCTGATCCACACGGAGCGGGGATCGCTCGAGTCGTAGTAGGGACGTAGGCCGGTGGCCAGGTACAGCTGGGCCTCGAGCCACTCGGTCCAGGCCTCGCCGATCCACAGATGCGGGCTGCGCTGCGGCAGCCAGGTGTCGGACCAGAGCGTGCCGCCGTGGTGGTAGCGCACGAACATGCCGGCGCCGTTCCCGAACTGGAACCAGCCGTTGGGCTGGATGGACAGGTCGCGAAGCTGGCCCTCGGTGGTCCACATGCTGTAGACGTTGAGCGGGGTGAGGTGGATCATCGGGATGATCGCGCTGTCGGTCCGCAGGGTGGCGCCGCCCCAGGTGCCGCCGCCGCGCTGGTCGGCGTCGGTGATGTAGCCGTTCTCGGCGCGGAAGCCGGGGTCGACCTGCCAGCCCCACACCCCGCCGTGCCAGATCTCGTCGCTGTAGGCCAGCTCGCCCTTGACCGCCGGCACCCAGTCGGTGGCGCCGTCGGCGAAGCGGGTCTGGGAGGTGAGCGCCGAGCCGTCGAAGCTGATCTGGTCGGTGATGCGCACCCGGGTGTCGAAGCCCGCCAGGCGGTTGCCCAGCTCGGTGCCCAGGATCTCCCGGTCGGACAGCAGCAGGCCCACGTGGCTGCCGTCACCCACCGCTCGCCGGGCCCGGAACACGGTCTCGGCCGCGCTGTGGCCGTCGAGCTGCTCCTGGGTCCAGCCGCCGCCCTCGCTCACCGAGGCCGAGGGCAGGGCGTCGAGGCTGTGCAGGGCAGCGACGGTCCAGTCTCCCTGCTCGACGGTGGCGCGGGCGCCGTACAGGGGCAGCACCATGGAGCGGGTGTAGACCAGCTCGCCGAAGCTGTGCTCGAACCACTCGCGACCCTCCAGGAAGAAGGGGCGCTTTTCGTCGTAGTACAGCGCGTAGCGGCGGTTGACGTCCACCTGGGCCGCGTCGGACTCCACCTGGGAGAAGTCGGGGTTGATGGTCCCGAGCAGCGAGGAGCTGGGGGTGGGGCTCCAGCGCGCGGTGATGCCGGGGAAGATCCCCTGCCAGCCCAGCCGGTGGTTGGCCGGGCCGCTGTCGCTGCGGCCGAAGGCCAGCTCGGGCACCAGGTCGAGGTTTCGGGTGGGTGGCAGCTCTCCCGGGCCCCCCACCACGGCCTGCTGCACCAGCAGCCCGGAGATGTCCTGGTCGATCAGCGGCCAGGAGCTCTTCTCACCGATCCGAGCGATGTGGCGGAAGAAGAACAATCCCAGCTGGTCGCAGTCCGCCGGGTGGCGCAAGATGCGCCAGGGGATCGCCACCTCGGCCTCCCAGCCGGTGTCGGTGCGACGGGCCTGGGCGTCCCACATGCCGTCCCAGCTCAGGTCCTCGTTGTAGCTGCCCGCTACCTTGGTGCCGTCCATGAGGGCGCCGGCCGCGGTCACCGCGAACAGGGTGGCGCGCTGGCCCTCGCCGGAGGCGTCCAGGTAGAAGCCGACGAAGTCGTCGTTCCAGCGGGTGTCCCGGCGCCCCATGCTGGCCCGGATCTTGGCGGGCTCGGGATCGTGGGCCACGAAGCGCAGGTACAGGGCCTGGCCGTCGGCCAGCATCCAGATCTCGGTCTCCCCGGTGGCGGCCTCGTCCGTGGAGGGCTGGAAGGTGCGGAAGCCGGTGATGCGCTCAGCGGCGCGCCAGCTGGGTTCGTCGCCGATGGCGTCCACCACGATGGCGGCCTGTTCCACGTAGGGCACCTGCACGTCGGGTGCGAGAGGCATGGGGCCTCCTGGAGGAGAGCGGGCTGGGGAGCGGGGTTTCGAGGGGCGTTCTACGGTAGAACGGTGCGTCTATTTCCGGCGTTGTTTACGGGGCCGCGCCACCTCGGCCGTGGGCTCGAGGGGAGGCTCGAAGCTGGGCTCGAAGGCCGGGAGCTGGGTGGGGTCGTCGGGGAGCTCGTAGTGCTTCTCTTCGGCCACCCTGGGCGTGTAGTTGGGCTCGATCTCGCCGAAGTACAGCTCGGCCAGCCGGTCGATCACCATGGGGTTGAGCTCGGGCATGTCGCCCGAAAAGCGCTGCACGTCCACCATCTGCTGGATGAGGTCGCGGGGCTCGCAGGCCTTCAGGGGGCGGTCGATGGCTTCGTAGTGCTTCTGGAGCAGGTAGCTGACAGCGCCTTCGTCGTACTTCACGCCGGCGTCGCGGCACTGGCGCCGGAAGATCTCCCGGTACATGTCGGGAGTGGGCGGCCCCAGGCGGATCTTGTAGCGGATGCGCCGCAGGAAGGCCTCGTCGGCCAGCTGCCGGGGGTCGAGGTTGGTGGAGAAGACCACCAGGCAGTCGAAGGGCACCCGCACCTTCTGGCCCGAGGGGAAGGTGAGGTAGTCGAAGCGGCTCTCGAGGGGCACGATCCAGCGGTTGAGCAGGTCGCGGGGGTCGCAGCGCTGGCGTCCGAAGTCGTCCACGAACAGCACGCCCGAGTTGGCCTTGACCTGGAAGGGGGCCTTGGTGAAGGTGGCCTGGGGCACGCTGGCCAGATCGAGCATGTCCAGGGTGAGCTCGCCGCCCACCAGCACCGAGGGGCGCTTGCAGTGCACCCAGCGCTTGTCGTGCTCGAAGCTCTCGTCCTTGACAGGCTCGTGGTGGACCTCGTCGTAGACCACCACGATCTCTGACTCGCACTGCAGGGCGCGGGGCACGAACACGCTGCCGCGCATGGCGTCGGCGATGCACTCGGCCATGGAGGTCTTGCCGTTGCCCGGGGGTCCGTACAGGAAGATGGGGCGGCCCGAGCGGATGGCGGGGCCGATGTGGGTGATCACCTTGGGGTCGAGCACA
>CAZHIK010001097.1:0-3304 GCA_964532635.1 uncultured Enterobacterales bacterium | reverse complement strand
GTCGGCTCGCACGGGCGCCGCCAGCGGGGGAGCGGGCTCTTCCTCGTCGGTGTCGTACTCGTCCGGCGCCTCGTTCCAGACGGGGACCCTGGGGGGCGGAACCTCTCCCATGCCCTCGCCCTCGGCGAAGGCCTCTTCGTCGTCGTCGATGATGTCCTCGTCCAGGGACACGGCCTCGTCCATCACGACCTGGAAGGCCGCGGCGGAGCGGGGTGCGGGAGCGGGGGTGCCCATCGGGAGGGGCTCTGCGGGCTCTGCGGGCTGGCCCTCGCTGCCCAGATCGGCGACCAGTGAAGGCGTGCCCTCACCGGTGCTGACCAGCAGCCGGCGCATGCGGCCGTCCTCACCGGCGACGCGGATGACGGTCAGGCGGGAGCGGTTGCCCATGCGGGTGTGGCCCAGCACCTCGACACCGCCCTGCTCGGGGGTCGCGGCAGTCATGCGCTTGCGCCAGTAGTACAGGCCGCCCAGGCCGGCCATGCTCAGCACCCAGAGCCACGGGGGCAGCTGGGGTAGGCTGGGGGCGGTGTCCTGGCGGGCCTCGGTGGTGGCCACTGGCTCGCTGAAGAGACGGTCGTAGAGGGGATCTCCCGCGCCGGTGCCGATCGCCTCGGGCTCCGTCACGCCCTCGATGGGGCCGATCTCGGCCTCGACCGCCAGGGGGGGAGGTTCGACGACGGGCACGGTCTCGAGGGCGGGCTCGGGGGAGCCCAGCGCCGTGGCGATCATCAGCAAGGCGGCGGCGGTGGGCATGCTCGCTCCTCTCCCTACTCCTCGCCCGCAGGCCGCGGCTCGGGTACCTCCGTGGTCAGGGTGCGAACCCTGACGACGAGGGCATCCTGGGCCATCTGCAGCTCACCGCTGGCGAAGGCACGCCCGCGGACGCTCAGGGTCACGGGCTGTTCTGCGGCGTGGGCGATGGGGATGATGTCGTGCACACGGAGCGAGGCGATGTCACCAGCGCTCATTCGGACCCGCGTCAGCTCGACCGAGACTTCGACCGGGAGCCGGTTGAAGCGCCTGT
The DNA here is from genome assembly GCA_964532635.1 of uncultured Enterobacterales bacterium. Lineage (GTDB taxonomy): Bacteria > Myxococcota_A > UBA796 > UBA796 > JAFGLY01 > CALDOK01. Next base: position 2,280 of record CAZHIK010001097.1, on the reverse strand, counting down.
CTTGGCTGATGGGAACGCGTCCGCTTGACATGGGACCTCTGCGTCGGTGTGCGTCGAACGTGACGCACCCGCTATCGGTCGGCAGCGCCTACACTTTAGGGGCCGACGCAACTTTTTTTTCCTCGAGCCATCCGCGTCTGGATGTGTCATCCATCCCGACACGCGTGTCGGCGTTGTGCAGGAGGAGCGAGCCTACTGGACCACGAAGGCGTGGAAGTAGATCTGCTCGACCGCGTCGGGCTCCAGGATCCGATTGACCCGAGCCATCAGCTCCGTGCGGAGCTCCTCCTTGCCCATCGCCCCCTCGAGGCTGGCGTAGGTGCGATCGGAGGTCCAGCGGATGATGTCGTCCTGGAGCCTCGGCTTGATCTGCTCGATACGGGCCGCGATGGTGGGTGTGGTCTCGACCCGCAGCCGCATCCGCAGCAGGCGGGAGCCACCGGGCTCCGAGAGGTTGACCACGAACTCTCCCAGGTCGTGGATCTCGAGGGGCTCCTCTCCGTCGGCCAGCTCCGGGGAGTCGCTCGCGTCCTGGAAGGGGGAGCCAGGGCCCAGCCCCATGGATGCCGCCATGCCGGTGCCCAGGCCTCCGATCACGGCCACCAGGGCGATCACGACCATGGGAATCCTCGAGGTCAGGCTCAAGCGACCCTCCGATTACGATGCTTCCTGCAGGCGCTGGGCCGGCGGCAGCTGGGCGTTGAGGCGGTCGGCCATGAAGCGTGGGTTCTCACCGGCGACGATGGAGAGCAGCCCCTGGGCAACCAGGGTCTTCTCGGCCACCTCGGAGGTGCTGCGGCCGCGGAGCTTCTTGGCCACCGGGATCGCGAAGACGTTCGCGATGACGGAGCCGTAGAAGGTGGTCAGCAGGGCGACGGCCATTGCGGGGCCGATCTTGCTGGGATCTTCGAGGTTCTGCAGCATCTGCACCAGACCGATCAGGGTACCGATCATGCCGAAGGCCGGTGCCAGCATCCCGAGGGTGTCGAAGATGTCGGCGCCTTCGGCGTGACGCTCGGAGATCTTGTCGATCTCGCTGAAGAGCACGTCCTCGATGGCCTCGGGGGTCTGGCCGTCCACGACCATCTGGATGCCGCGGCGCACGAAGTCGTCCTCGTGGTTCTGGCCGACCTCTTCGAGGGCCAGCACGCCCTCGCGGCGGGCGCGCTTGCTCAGGTCCCGCATCAGCAGCAGGATCTCTTCGGCTCGGGCGGGCTTGGTGGTGAAGGCTTGCTTGGCGACCTTGATGGCCGACTTGAGCTGACCCGCGGGGTAGGCCACGAGCATGCCGGCCAGGCTGCCGCAGACCACGATGAGGACCGAGGGGATGTTGACGAAGGTGAGGAGCGAGCCGCCAAGCAGGATCGCGCCGCACATCAGCACGATGGCGAGTACGATTCCTACAATGGTGGCGATGTCCATGGGGGCCTCGCTGGGTGCTGCAGTGGCCTCGGGCGGGTCTGGTGCCCCGGGCTGGGTGGACCTCAGGGCTGGCGGAACGAACTCTCGTGCAACTTATCGGCACGGGGGGGGCGCAACTGAAGGTGTACTACACGCTAGGCGCGTCGGTCCAGCAGTCGTGCTCCTCCTCCGCGCCCGCGGCTGTGGGTGTCGGGGGTGGTCTCCGTAGCCTCGCCGGGGGTTCCTCGGCGATCTCGGTGGGTTGACCTGCGGGTGCGCTCCTCGGGAGCCTGGTCGGTATCTTCCTGCTGCTGCTCGACCTCGTAGGCATCGAGATCGTAGCCCTCCTCCTGCAGCGCGGAGCGGATCGGCGCTTCGGCCTCGGACACCGCGGCCATCAGGCCGCTGGGCACCTCGACCTTGACGGCGACGTCGCGGTCCTCGCGCCCCACGCTCAGGCGGATGTCGCCGGCGGGATCGCGGATCACCAGGCTCACCTCCTCGGGCATGGCTGCGGGCATCACGGGTGCCTCGGCCTGGCTGGCCTGGGCCAGCTGGGAGAGGAGGCTGGGGGCCACCGAGGCGGTGGGGGCCTGGGCGATGCTGCGAGTGGCCGCAGCGTCGAACTCCACGGTGAAGAGCAGGGCCTCGGGGGTGGAGGCCATGCTGGGGCGTGGGGCGGTGGGCTGGGGCGTGGCCGCGGTGCGGGTGCGGGTGATGGTGGGTTTGTCGGGGGAGGGCGGCTCGCCGGTGGGTGGGGTGACAGGGCTCGTGCTCTGTGGTCGGCTCGGCTGCGCTGGGCTTGGCGAATCCTGCAGGCTCGCCGTGTTCGTGCTCGTGCTCGTGCTCGTGCTCGTGCTCGTGCTCGTGCTCGTGCTC
>CAZHIK010001096.1:0-3311 GCA_964532635.1 uncultured Enterobacterales bacterium | reverse complement strand
GTGCTGGCAGCGGGCGAGCCTACCTGGGACGCGCCATGAGCCTCGCCCGCTGCCAGCACTGCCGCGCCACCTGCTGCCCCCAGGACCGCTACTGCGCTGCCTGCGGCGCTCCCCTGGTCCAGCTGCGTTGGCGCAGCGAAGGTGGTGAGTGGCACGATCAGGGCGGACGCCTGGCCGTGCGACGGGGCACCAACTCCACCACCATCACGATCCAGAACCAGGGCCCCGTGCCCGCGGGGCTCGTGCTGCTGGGTGAGAGCCTCCACGACCTGCCCCCCTGGGTGCTCCGGGAACAGCTGCAAGAGCGCGCCATCGTGATCCCTCCCGGAGGCGCCACCGAGCTCGAGGTCCCCTTCGTCACTCGCCAGCTCGAGTCCCTGTTCCGCGACAAGGCCGACGTCCGGGGCCGTCCGGTGCCCACCGAGGCCCGCATCGGCCTGCTCACCACCCTCTGCCGCCGCACCGATCGCGGCTGGGCAGCCCGCCGGCTCGACATCGACCTGCAGGTGGCCCGGGATCCATGGCTGAAGCCCGGCGGGTCCAGCTACCGCTTCCTGCCTCTCGAGCTGCTGGCCGATGGCGGCCTTGGCCACGAGCTACGCCTGCACAACGAGCACGCCGAGCCCATCGAGCTGTTGGACCTGCAGGTGGTGGACACCCACGGCGTGGTCGCGCCCCCAGCGGCCGTAGCCGGCGAGCCCCAGCGCCTCGAGGCCTCCACCATCGCGCGCCTGCGAGTAGACGGCGCCCCCCGCGTCCTGGCCCCGGGCGACCACTGCGATCTGGTGCTCCAGCTGGCCCTGCATCCCGACGCCATCCCTGCGGGCCGGGTGGGCTGGTTCTCGGTCGTGGTGCGCTGCCGGTATCGACACCAGACCCCGGGTCTGGTGCGAGCCATCGTCGAGGGCGTGGTGGGCCGGGCGCCCGGTCTCGAGCTCATCGGCGCCCCCAGAGCCGAGCATCCCTCTCTGGACCACGCCGCCAGCTTCCCCCTGCGGCTGCGCAACCCCGGCGATCTGCCCGTTCGGGTCACAGACATCGAGGTCAACCGCGCCGACGGTTCGCCCAGCCCCGACGGCCAACCCGACTGGTTCGAGCTGCACGGCCTGCTGCCCGGCGCCGTGCTGGGTCCACGAGAGTCCATCGAGCTGCGCTACGAGCTGCGCCCCGACCGGCGTCCCTTCGACGAGCTGGACGTCGAGTGGTGCGTGCGCCGTCTGCGCCTGCACCACGACGGCTGGGGCGAACAGGACGATCGCGTGCTCGAGCTCGAGGTGGGCGCACAGCTGGGTCGCGTGCGGGTGGCCACCGGCGTCTACCTCGGCATCGACTTCGGCACCTCCAGCTCCATGGTCTGCCTGGTGCGGGGTGACGGCAACGTCCAGGTGGCCCTGCAGCTGGACACCGACGCCCAGTCCAGAGAGCAGCTGCCATCCCTGATGTACTACCGGGGTGTCGGTCCGGACGAGCCCGACGGAGATCCCTTCCTGTACGGCCACGAAGCCGACGCGAGCGCCGGCATCGAGCCCTCCAACCTGGTGCGCAGCATCAAGTCGGTCATCGCCCAGCACCCCTCCACCCGCTACCACTTCCTCGAGGAGTTGGAGCCCGGCCACTACCGCCGCCGCACCTACGCGCCCCAGGAGCTGCTCGACCTGTTCATCACCGAGCTGCGGCGCCGAGCTGAGCGCGCCGTGTCCAACCTGGGGGTGCGCCACCTGCGGGCACTGCAGCTCGACTCGGGCAAGGTGCGCTTCGTCCAGGCCATCTTCAGCCACCCGGTCGAAGTCAGCGCCGACATGAAGCAGGCCCTGATGAAGGCGTCACACGCCGCCGGACTCAACCGCGACCAGCACGGAGTCGACGACTTCCTGGCGGGCTCCTGCGTGGACGAAGCCACCGCCGCGGCCCTGTCCTACGTCTTCGCCCGCATGTCCGGCGAAGTGGCGGCCAAGCACGCCCACAGCGATCTCGAGCGGGTGCTGTGCTTCGACGTGGGTGGCGGCACCACCGACGTGGCCGCCGTGGCCATCGAGGACATGGGGAGCTTCCGCGAGGGTCGCCGGGACACCATCACGGTGAGCCTGGAGGTCACCGCAGGCGATCCCCTCTTCGGCGGCGACGACCTCGACGAGCTGGTGGCCGGCTGGGTTCTCGAGGACATCGTCCGCCAGAGCGCCGAGCAGGGCGCCCCCGTCGACGGGGCCGAGATCGAGCAGGCCGTGGGCTTCCGCTCGTTCGCCGAGTACTTCAACGGCTTCAAGGCCCGCCGCGCCCATCGCCGGCGGCTGGGCGAGGGGGACGAGGCCCTGCAGGACCGGGCACGCACCGTGTACCACAAGGCCATGGAGGTGCTGCGCAAGGCCGAGGAGGCCAAGTGCGCCCTGTCCTACACCGACAGCTACGAGCTGAACTTCTCCGGCGAGGGCTGGCCCCGTCGCGGCAAGCCCCGCGATCTGGACAACTTCGTGGTCACCGTGCGCCGCGACCGCTTCGAGGGCGCCGTGAGGGAGCTGGCTCGCAAGCAGGCCCCCTTGGTTGAGCGTGTGCGGGCCAACGCTGGCTGGGAGTGGGGCTCGGTCACCACCATGCTCTTCACCGGCCAGGGCACCCGGGTGCCCGCCATCCGCGAGGAGCTGCTGGGCCACGTCCAAGCCCAGCGTGGCCCCGAGGCCCTGCCCCTCATCGTGGTGCAACCCGACGACGGCTCCGGCTTCGATCCCAAGCGCTGCGTGGCCATGGGCGCGGCCATCTGGGGCACCCGCCAGGACGCCGCGTGGATCACCGTTCGCAACCGCCTGGCCGAGGTGCTGACCTTCGACCTTCAGCGCCCCTGGGGCCCCTTCCGCTTCGAGACCGTCCCCGGACTCGAGCACGGCACCCCCCTTCCCACCGAAGCCACCATCGAGTTCGACAGCCCCCGGGGCTCCCTCGAGCTGTACAAGGACCGCAAGCTCCACGTGACCTTCGCCTTCCCCACCGCCAGCTCGGTGGTGGTCCGGGTGGAAGGCCCCGGCCAGTACACCCTGCGCGCGTGCGAGACCACCGTGTGCGGCGAGACCATCCAGTGAGGCCGTCATGCTCGGACCCATCGCCCTCGCCATCGCCATCGTCGCCCTGCTCCTCGCCGCTGGAGCCCTCGCCATGAGCATCAAGAACAAAAAACAGTTCGTGTCTCTCCTGGACACCGTGCGGAAGCTGGAAGAAAAGCCCAGGCCGGCACAGATCCCACAGGCAAGAGCTCCTGAACCCGCTCCTGCATCCACTGCTGTTGAATTGCCCCTATCACCTAGCCTAGAAGGTGAAACACC
>CAZHIK010001095.1:0-3315 GCA_964532635.1 uncultured Enterobacterales bacterium | reverse complement strand
GGGGTGATCGGGATCGGGATCGGCTCGCGGGATCGGGATCGGCTCGCGGGATCGGGATCGGCTCGCGGGATCGGGATTGGCTCGCGGGATCGGACAGGATCGGGATCGGGATCGCCATCGGACGGCCTGCAGGTCTCACGGGGGGCGGCGGGCTTGCTGCATCGACGCCTCCTCCGAGCCTTCGGGCAGGCTGTGTGCGGCCCCCCGCACGGGTGCGGGGCCGCCCCCATCCAACCCTGCGGCCCTCCGGAGGCACCGATGCAGCAGACTTCCTTCTTCCCCCACGAGACCCTTCGCGTCTATCAGCAGGCGGTCCAGGTCAGCCGCTGGATCTCTGCGGCGCGCTTCCCCCGCGGGATGGCCTGGGTGAAGGACCAGGCGCAGCGCGCCGCCGGGTCGGTGGCGCTCAACATCGCCGAAGGCCGGGGCCGGGCGGGTCAGGCCCAGCGGAACCACTACGAGATCGCCTACGCCAGCGCCAGCGAAGCCTGCGCCGCCCTCGACCTGGTGGACCTGCCGGGAGCTGCCGAGAAGCAGCAGGAGCTGCGGGCCATCGGCTCGATGCTGGTGGGGTTGATGCGGTAGGGCTGCCGCCGGGTAGGCCCCCGTGGAGCGGCAGTCCCCGTGTGTGAGCTCGGTTCCGCGGGCGGAGCAGCACTCGGCGCTGCGAATACCTGTGCACAACGAGTGCTGATGTTTACGCCATCGCCCCCGAAGGCCCTTCCAGATGGGCAACGCGGCCCAGCAAGGAGCGCAGGTGTCTCACGTTGACGGCAATCCCGACCGGTAGCATGTACTTGGTCTCTTCGAGAATCTCGTTCTTCTCATCCAAGACGGTCTCGATCTGGGCAGGGAGAAGGTGGTAGCTGCTGTTCGCGACGACTACGCCGATGAGAGCCTGGGTCTGCCAGTGGAGTACGGGGGCGCCGCTAGCTCCCTTCAAGGCGGGAAAGGAAAGCTCGAGGGCCATGTGACCAGCCTTTGACCTTGAGCTTGGGAAGTTCCTGGCACGCGTGACGTTGCCGATCCGGGTGGCCGGGGCCAGAAGGAACTTCCCCCTCTCCACACTCGTGGTGCTGTACTCGTAGGTCATTACGAAGTGGTTCGAGGGAACGGTGTCCCCCGGATAGAGGCGGATGGCCTCCTTGGGCCTGTAGGTCTCGACCTTGAGGATCGCGAGATCGGCATCACTGTCGATGACTATGACCTCCGCTGCACGCCTGCTGACACCTGCTTTTCCGTCTGGGCCTCGCTCTCCCTTCCCCGCCGCGATTTCAAAGGCGCCCGTGTGGCCCTCGACGCAGTGAGCCGCTGTGACGAGCAAGCCGCTGTCATGCAGGAAAAATGCTGTGCCGGAGAACACGAGCAACCCCTCATCCGGGTGGCGGTAAGACAGCGGCACGATGACATCTGCTGGATCGAACGCCATGGCTTGGACTCCCCTGGTGGCAACGCGCACATTCTACTCCCCCGCCACCCCTACGGCTCCTGGCGCACCTCTCGCTCCTTGGAGATCCTGGGCCAGGACTTCACCACAAACCCCTCGCGGCCCTCGCTACTGACCCATCGACAGTGCTGTGGAAGAAATGGCTAGCAGGGATGGAGCCGTCCACTACCGCAGGAACTGGTCGTCCATGACCACGTCATGACGGTCCACAAAGGTCATGTGCCGCGCGACGATTCAACGCTGAGAATCCCCTGGGGAGATGGCTGGTCCACTCTTGGTCCGAATCCTCCTGGATTCTTCCGTTTGCGCCAGGCCGCCCCCCTCTTCTTCCTGGAAGGGCATCTCGGGCGACGCCGTCAACGACGGCCTGGCCGGCTTTGGTTTTCGACACTATAGACACCCTCCTGTTTGCTGGCTATCATCGATAGCGAAGGACACAAGCACCGTACAACTGGATGATGGCACGTGGTTTCCGAGGCCACGGGGAGGGAGCCATGGCAGGAGGAAGGGAGGGGCTGGCGTGGTCTTCGACTGCGTTCGAGCTCGAGTGGGAGCTGGCCTACACCGTCTGGTGCGAAGCGGGGCTGGTGGTGCTGGCTGGAGCGAAGATCCAGATGGAGCGCTCGGGCCGGGGTGAGGGCCGGGCCGACGCCCGGCCTGATCTCAGCCCGCAGCTTGGAGTCACGGCTGGTCGGCTCGCTCGAGCGAGGGCCGTGTGCGACGGTCGGGCTCCTTTGATGCCGGTGACCAACGACTCGAGAGACGGAGTCAGCGAGGCCCGGTACCTGGTCCACACGGCGGCGTTCTTCCTGCGGGCCCTGCCTCCATGCATGCGCCTGTTCTTGATGCCAGTGCTCCTGCGTCGCCTGGTGACGTTGGTCTCAGAGCAGGACCTGCCCGATCTCGACGACTTGCGCTGCCTCATCGTGAAGCCGATCTCGGTCGCACTCCGAGCGACGCTGAAAGCCCGGGCAGGGGCCGGCGCTGCGGCCGAGGACATCCACGCTGAGGTGGTGAGGCTGGGCAAGGTGACCAAGCGCGCTTTGGCCGTTGCGGTCACAGGCCGGCGGGACCAGCTCGGACCGTACCTGGCGGCGGTCTGTCCCGTGGGCGAGTTGGTCCGCCTGGCGGGCCTGGAACGAGCGCCTCGGCCGCGGACGAAGTGGAGGACGGTGAGCCGGTGGTTCGGGTACTCGGCGGGGTGAAACGTTCGGTCCGGGCGGCGGTGAAGACGGCGGCGGGGCCCCGAGGCTCTGAGTCCCAGCCCGCAGGGCCGAACAGGGTCACCCAGGTAGCCCGACGACAGAGTGCGCTGGTCGAACAGGTCGAGGAACTGGATGAGAACACCCGGGCGATGGGTCTCGCGCTGGCCTGGATTGCCGTGCCCCTCACGTTGATCCCGGGACGGGCCAAGAGGTCGGACCCGCGGCTCTTCCCCTGGAGGCCGAGCAAGGACTGGTGGCGCCGTGACTCCGCCCACACAGAGCGCGTAGGGGACCGGATGATCCCCGCACTCCGAGCCAGGCTGTTGCCCATCAAGGCCGCCGGGGGTTGAGTCGGCACCTGGGGGACAGAAGAGGACCTCGCATCCTGGTGACCGCGCTCGCGGCCGAGCAGAGGTGCGGCCGCGGGTCGCGGCGGCGGCCCCTGGGGGCGGTATTCGAGTTCTTCGAGGGGCTCGGGGGACGCCCAGCGCGCCGTGTGCCCCGGATCGAGCTGAGAAAAGGGGCCCTCTTCCCCTTGGCGGGGCCCGTCCCTGGGGGAATCATACGCTGAGCCAAATGTGGCTCAGAGCCGGATCTGGACCCTCCAATGCCTACTTCGTAGGGTTCGGAGCGCAGGGACCTTCCCTCGGACCCTCGAAACAC
>CAZHIK010001094.1:0-3316 GCA_964532635.1 uncultured Enterobacterales bacterium | reverse complement strand
ACCAAGCACGCCGTCGGCCACGCCCAGACCGCCGGGCATGGCGCCGCCGGCCACGGTCGCGAAGGCGTACAGGAAGGTGGACACATCCATGGAGGCCTCGACTCCGAAGCCACGGAAGATGAGCCAATAGGCGACGCACTCGGCCCACCATGCCAGCACGGAGATGAGGATGGCGGCGATGAGGGGCACCGGCGCAAGGCAGGCGCGCATGGCCAGGTACATCTCCTCGAGCTTCTGGCCGAAGCGTCCGATGACCGGCAGCCCGGCCATCAAGCCGATGATGGCCAGGGACAGGGGCTTCCAAGCCAGCACGGCCAAGCCCGCCGCCGCCACCACCGCGGGGATGACGATGTAGTGGGTCTTGTCGCCGGCGTAGGTGGACACCGACAGCCCCGCCAGGATCAGCATGGCGATGCCGTCGGTGAGCCGCTCGGCAACCAGGGCCGGGATGGTGGTAGCCATGGGGGCGCCCGCTCGGACCTTGACCAGGTAGGGCTTGAGCACCTCGCCAGCCTTGCCCGGTGAGATGACCATCGCCAGCCCGGCGCCGAAGATGAGCAGGTTGTCCCAGAAGGAGACGCGCACCCCCAGGTGCCGCAGGAAGTAGTGCCACTTGAGGAAGCGCGAGAAGTAGTTCAGCAGCACCAACAGCAGCACCGGCACCATGAGCCACCAGGCGAAGGTGGCCATGGCCCCCGCCACGTCGTCGATGCCCGTGTAGATGGAGAAGCCGAGGTACCCCACCGCGGCGATGCCGCCGCCCCAGATGAGCCAGCGCATGAAGCGCCGAAGGAGTTCAGGCCGCTCGGCCTCGGACATGGGTCACCGAAGGTAGTTGAAGCCGGACCGAGCAGGGGCGCCGTGGTACCAGCCCAGGGGTCACCCGACGAGGGAGCATGTCGCGACATGGGACCGAGGAGGGGGGCCGCTGGGGCGGTGCACTGGGCGTCCCTGCGACGGGAGGCCTAGGGGGCCGAGACGGTAACTCCTGTGACCATGGTCTTCACCTCTTCACGGAGGCGATCCTGCAGGGCGATGTAGAGATCATAGTTTTCGCCCGATGAGTCGAGCCCCACGGTCTCGCTGTCCTGCTGGCGGGCCGGGTGCTTGAAGAGCCAGAACTCGGCGGTCTCGCCGCCGTCGAAGCTCAGGCGCCACTTGTGGCGATCGGTGATCTCCCAGGTCTTGCCATCGGCGGTGGTAGCGGTGCCCTTGTTGCGCAGGGTGCAGTCGTACAACCAGGGCCGGAAGTCGCTGTCGTAGGTGCAGTCGGTGGACTCGGACACCTTGGCGATCTCGACCTGGAGCTTCTTGATCTCCCGCCACTCGGCCATGATCTCGGTGCCGTTGCCCTCGAGCTGGAGCTTGACGTCGTCGGCGACCTGGGTCCAGCCTTCCTCGGCATACCAGTCGCTGCTGCGCTCCACCAGCCAGACGTGGCCGGCCTTGGTGCTGCCGTCGTTGAAGGTCACGGACACCTGGAGATCGGCGTTGGTGGTGGGGACCGCGGGCTCGGGCTCGGGCGCGGGTTCCGGCGCGGTCTGCACAGACTCGGGTTCCGGCGCGGTCTGCACAGACTCGGGCTCGGGCGCTGGCGCGGCTTCCGGGGCGGCTTCGGGGACTGCTTCCGCGGCGGCCTCGGGGGGAGCCTTCTCGCCGCATGCGGTGAAGGTGACGGCGATGAAAATCAAGCTATAACCACGCATTGTGTCTCTCTCCCAGGGGGTCGATGCGGCTCGCACCTAACAGGTTGACAGACCTCCCGCACCCTCACTCGGTTCCCACGGGCGGCCCTGGCGAGACCGCAGGATCCCGCAGCATCACCGCCAGCACCAGGGCTCCCACCGAGACCACCACCAGCTGCTGGCAGCGCACCAGCACGGTGATGGCCAGGGCGTGCTCGAGGGGCAGGCCTACGGTGGTGACGAGCAGGGTGGCGAACGCCGCGTCCCAGCCCACCTGCATCCCGGGCATCGCGAAGAGCACCACGGCCCCGGCGGTGACAGCGCACTGGGAGAACACGATGCCGGCCAGGTTGCCCGGCGCCCCCAACGCCCAGGACGCTCCCCAGGCTCCCAAGGAGATGGAGGCCACACCCATCAGGTTCCAGCCCGCAGCCACCAGGTGGGGCCTTCCCATCCCGCGCCCCATGGAGGACAAGGACTCACCGAACCGTGTACCCAGCGCGAGCAGGTGGTCGAAGCCCCGGACGAGCCGAGACTCGCACTTCGGGGCCAGCCAGGACCGCACGGCGGCGGTGGGCCGCAGGAAGAGGCCGGGCCACAGGGCCAGCCCTCCGAGGGCGCCGCCCCAAAGGGCCACCATCACCACCGCGCCCCAGATGAAGGGACGCGCGCTGTCCGGAACCGGAAGGGGGGCGGTCAGCCAGATGATCAGGGTGATGAGGGCCGCGCTGACGACCCCCACGAAGCGCGCATGGATGCTCGCCGCCAAGGCTACCGGCGCTTCGACGCCGTAGCGCCGCTGCACGAGGGCTGCGGCCACCAGTTCCCCCACGGGGCCGGGCAGCGCCATGTTCAGCAGCTGGCCAGAGGCGCAGATGCCCACCATGCCGGCCCGCCCCACCCGAGTGGGATCGGGCATGAGCGCCCGCCAGCGCAGGCCCATGAACACCAACCCACCGAAGAGCAGGACGAAGCTACCGAGCAAGGGGGCCCAGCGGGCCTGCCTCCGGAGCGCCACCAGCTGCTCCAGGTCCACCATGCCGTGGAGCAAGGCCAGGCTGAGCAGCAGGAATACGACCAGCCAGCCCGCAGCCAGCAGCAGCCCCCTGGGCACCACGCGTCGCATGCGCAGTCCCTCGAGGGCCTCGGTCGCTGCAGCCGCGTCGGGCCCGTCGGGCGGGAGTGTCTCGCTCATGCAGCCCTGCTAGCGCGCCGAGGCCCGCGAGGCCCGCCAACGGTCAGGTGAGGCCTGCTACCAGGACCAGCCGGAGCGCCAGGTGCCGCCTTCGCCCTCACAGACCCAGCGGATGGACTCGTCGAGCGGATCTTCGGAGCCCGCCTGGAGCAGCCGGAGCTCGAGGGTCCAGTACTTCTCGGCTGGCTGGAACAACACTTCCACGTAGGTGTCCGGGGAGTGCGGCTCGAGGAGCGGATCGAGCAGCTCGTCGGCCAGCGGCGGCAGCTGTGCGTGCTCGCTGAGCACCGACAGCTGGTAGGCCCGCAGGTAGGAGCGCAGGCAGTTGCGCAGCACCCCGCGATCGCGGGTGTAGATCACACCGTGGCAGCCGTCCTGGATGCTGAGGGCGAAGCGGCTGCCCCAGGCTTCGGGCAGCGCGGCTTCGGGATCCGAC
>CAZHIK010001093.1:0-3324 GCA_964532635.1 uncultured Enterobacterales bacterium | reverse complement strand
GAGGGGGCTTCCGAAGACGCTCTCGAAGGGATCGGCGGTTCGCCGCCGCTGGCTGCGCTCCACCGGGAACTGCGCCTTGACCACCGAGGGCGCGATCTCGTGCTGGCCCGGAGTGGTGGCACGGAGCGGCACGAAGGCGTCGTGGACGGTGTAGGCTTGCTGCCCGCGCTGCAGGCTGTAGTCCCGGGAGTCGGCCTCGGCACCGGGGGCCAGTTCGAAGCCCTCGAACTCGGGCTTGGTCCACTCCGCACCGTACAGCGTGTCGCGGTGGGAGAAGGTGAAGCGGTAGACCAGGGCCTGCCCCTGCCACAGGGGCACCGGCTCGCCATCGGCGAGACCCGCGGGGCTTGGGTCGATGTTGGCTTCGAGGATGTTCGGACCCAGCTCACCCGGGGTGGCCTCGAGCACCTGCAGGGTCCGAGGCGCCACCCTCAACCCGCGCCCACCCACGGTGATCGGCACGGGGCCGATGACGACCTCACCGGTGGAGACGGCCCGCATGGCCCAGCTGTAGGTGGTGATGCGGGTGGTCTGGAAGTTGACGCTACGGATCTCGGCCTTGGGACGCTGGGGCGTGAAGCGCAATTGCTCGACGGCGGGGAGCCTGGGCATGGCGTCGGCCTGGCCGCCGGTGACCACCAGGCGCAGGGTGGTGGTCTCCCCCACCCGCAGCTCCCGGACGTCCAGCTCGAGGTGTGCCTGGACCGCGAGCGCCACACCCGGCAGCAGCCAGGCGAGGGCCACCAGCAGCGCCAGGGCGCTGGGCAGAGGGCAGCGGATGGCTCGGGCGTACATCACCAGTCCTGGTCCTCGCTCTCGTCGCCCTGGATGGTCACCCGGGGCGAGCCCTCCTCTACCTCGTCCAGGCGCTGGATGGCCTGGGCCCGGGTCAGCTCTCCGGGGGCCAGCGGCACTGGCTGCTGCTCGGCACCGGCCTGGGGCTCCTGTTGGCCACCGACGGGCTCGATCTCTCCCTCCATGGGCGGCTGGGACTCGGGCTGCTCCTCCCGCGTGCCATCGTCGGGCTGCTGCTGATCCTGGCCGCTCTGGTCCTGCTGGTCCTGGTCTTGCTGGTCCTGGTCCTGCTGGTCCTGGTCCTGCTGGTCCTGGTCCTGCTGGTCCTGGCCCTGCTCACCCTGCTGGGGATTGTCGCAGTTCTCGTTGGGCTGCTGCTCGGGGTCCTGGGTGCGAGCGGCGATCTCCTTGGCCACCGCGTCGGCGTTCTTGACCGCGGCCTCGAGCTCCGGATCGATCTCGGCCGCGCGGCTGAAGTGCTCGTGGGCCTGGGTGAGACGCCCTCCCTGGTAGGCGGCGTGGCCCATGTCGTAGCGGGCCATGGCCCGCTGCTCGGGGTCGGTGGAGCGCTCGGCCACCTGCTCCCAGACCCGCTCAGCCTGGTTGGGCTGGCCGGCCATGAGCAGGGCCTGGCCCAGAAGCATGGCGGCGTCCATGTCGTCCGGGTGGGCCAGGTGGTGGTCCATCAGCAGCTCCGAGGCTCGGCTCCAGTCACCGTCACCCACCGCTTCGAGGCCATCGTCCAGGACCCCGGCCATGGCCGCGGGTGGGGCCAGCGCTGCCGAGATCAGCAGCACCGCGAGCGCTCCGCTGGCCCGCCGGGGAAGCCCCAGCACCAGGCCCAGCACCACCAGCACCAAGCCGGCGCCCAGAGGCCACTGGAAGTGCTCGTTGGGCACCTTCTCGCGGTGGACGCCGAGCAGCTCGCCCTGGCTGTCGCCGTGGATCTCAGCCACCAGCGCCTTCACGTCGTCCTCCGAGGCCACCGAGCGCACGTAGGCCCCCCCGGCGGTGGCGGCGATGCGGCGCAGGGTGGACTCGTCCAGCTTGGAGACCACCACAGCTCCGCTCTGGTCCTTCTTGAAGCCCCCATCGGCGAGTGGGATGGGGGCGCCCTCGGGGGTGCCCACGCCCATGACGTAGACCGACACCTCGCTGTCGGCGGCAACCTTGGCCGCCGCGAGGGCCGGATCGACGTTGGGGATCTCGCCATCGGAGATGAGCACGATGGCCTTGTTGCTGCTCTCCTGGTCCTGCAGCAGCCGCAACGCCTCACGCATGGCCGCGGGCAGGGAGGTGCCCTGGGCCTTCAGGGTGCTGGTGTCGACGTCGCGCAAGATGGTGAGCAGGGCGTCGTGATCGAGGGTGAGGGGCACCCGCGGGTAGGCGCCCGCGGCGAAGACCACCAGCCCCATGCGGTCGCCCCAGGTCTGCTCGCACAGGTCCATGATCTCGCGCCGCGCTCGCTCCATGCGGCTGGGGCTGACATCCTGGGCGTCCATGGAGCGGGAGACGTCGACCACCAGCGCAACGTCGATGCCCCGGCGCTCGATGTCGCGCCACTGGAAGCCGATCTGGGGCTGGGCCAGCGCCACCACCAGCAGCGCCACCCCCGCGAGGATCAGCACGGCCTGCCAAGCTCGGCGCTCGCCGAGATCCGCAGGGGCCAGCCGCCCGAGCACCGACGAGGACGCCATGCGCTCGAGGTCCCGGCGCCGCCAGCGCTGGGCCTGCACGAGGACCAGCGTCAACACCGGCAGAGCCCAGAGCAGGTTGAGCCACTCGATGGCTCCCCAGGTGAGACCCGCGCCGCCCGACATCAGGGGATCCTCCTGAAAAGGGTGGCATCGGCCAGCAGCCCCAGCACCAGCAGGGCCAGGCCCCACAGCAGCCAGCAGTGGTAGCGCTCCTCGTGGTGGGTGAGCTCCCGCACCTCGGCGGTGCTGGGCTCGAGCTCGTCGATGGTGTCGTAGATGAGCTTCAGGGTGTCTGCGTCGGTGGCCCGGAAGTAGCGGGCGTCGGTGAGCTGAGCGATGCGCTCCAGGGTGGGCTCGTCCAGGTCGCCCCGCCGGGCACGCCGGGTGCCGGGCTCGGCCCCCACACCGACGGTGTAGACCTTGACCCCCACCGCGGCTGCAGCCTCCGCCGCGGCATCGGGTTCCAGGCTGCCGGCGTTGCTCTGGCCGTCGGTGAGCAGGATGACCACCTTGGCGGGGGCCTCCAGCTCCGCCATGCGTCGAGAGGCGACGGCCACGGCGTCGCCGATGGCGGTACGGTTCTCGCCCGCCATGCCGATCTTCACCTGGGACAGGAAGCGGGACAGGCCCTGGTGGTCGAGGGTCAGCGGCACCTGGGTGAAGGCTTCCTCGCCGAAGACCACCAGCCCCACACGGTCGTGGGCGCGTCCAGCGATGAAGCGCGCCACGACGTTCTTGGCCACATCGAGGCGAGTGGCACGGCGACCGCCGATGGTGAAGTCCCGCTCGTCCATGGAGCCCGAGGTGTCCAGCGCGAGCATGATGTCGATGC
>CAZHIK010001092.1:0-3330 GCA_964532635.1 uncultured Enterobacterales bacterium | reverse complement strand
GCCCAAGCCCGCTTCGAGGCCCTCGACGCAGCCCAGCAGGAGCGCCTGCGCAACAACCTCGCGGCCTTCCAGCGCCTCTCGGCGGCCGAGCAGGCCATGGTCCGTGACAACTTCCTGCGCTTCCAGGCCATGGACCCCCAACGCCAGGAGGCCATGCGCCGCGCTTGGCAGCGCTGGCAGCGGATGCCGGCGGCTGAGCAGGAGCGCCTGAAGCGCAACTACGAGATCCTGATGCGGCTAAGCCCCGAGGAGCGCGAGGCGCTGGTGGGCCGGCTGCGCAGCTGGAACGAGCTGAGCCCCGCCCAGCAGGAACTCCTGCGGCGCAAGCTGGCGGGGGAGTGAGCTACTTCGAGCTCGCGATGCCTTCCCGCACCCGGCGTTCCCTGCGGACCACCCAGGCGTGGAGCTCGGCGACCTCCTCACGGAACGCCTCGGGTCGCTCGAGCAGCGTGTGGGGGGCACGCTCGCCGGTGGGCCCGACCACGTGGGCCTCCGTCAGATCGGCCAGCTCTTCGATCCGGGCCTGGAGCCGGGCCGAACGAAAGTGTTCGTCCAGAGTGTGCTGGAGGTGCTCCAGGTAGGCGTCCCGGTAGAGCGGGTCGTCCAGCAGCTTGCCGATCAGGGGCCAGCGCTCGCTGCGACGGTCGAACAGGGGACGGAGCTTGGGGCCCCGCTGGGTGAACGCGTTGGCCAGATCACAGGGAACGAAGGACAGGCGGTCTTCGCGAGCGGGGTCGGCCCAGAACCAGAAGTTGTGGGACTTGTGGCCGTAGGTGTCGGTGTTGTGGAGCAGGAAGTTGACCGCGAGCCAGCGCAGGAAGCCGTCCACGTCCAGGCGCGCCTCGAGCGCAGCTCGCCATGCCTCCCGATCGTGGGTTGGCGCGTGCAGGGCCTGCATGGCGGCCCGCAGCTCCTTTGGCTCGCCGTTGGTCGGACCGCGGCGTTGGATGTAGCCGGTGGGCTCCGTGGTCCTCCACTCGGAGCCATCGCCGATGGCTTCGAACAGCTTGCCCCCCGAGCTGCCGAAGCGCTCCCGCTCGAAGCGCGCGGTGGGGGACTCCACCGCGGTGTAGAGGCCACCGTAGAGCGTCCCGTCGCCGTGGTCCAGCTGGACCCGGCACAGCGTGGCGCGCAGGGCGGGCACGCCAGCGTGGTGGAGCAGCTCGAGGGCCAGCTTCTCGCGGATCAGGGACGGATCACGGTAGCCGGGGACCAGGTGGAGGGCGTGGAAGCCGTCGATGGGGGAGGGCAGCTCGATGTGCATGGGGAGCTTGAGTCGCCCCGCGGCCCAGGGGCCGCATAGGGAGGCGTGCCCGGCATAGCGGACCGTCGCGTCGGTGCGCGTCTCCCCGGCGATCCGGGCCTCCGCGGGCGCGGTCAGAGCATCCTGGGCCCGGCTGGCCGCCAGCTCCCACACGCCGCCGCCCCTTTCGCCCAGCCGCTGCTCGAGGTCCTCGAGGCGAGCTCGCTGGTCACCGGCAGCGACCCGCAGCTCGAGGGTGATCACCGCGTCGTCGGGGAAGAGGGAGGCAGGAGGCAGGATCACGTCGAGGGTTCACCGAGTGGGAGCTGTGATCAAGGTCTGTGAGCCCGGATGAACTCCAAGGGATGGGTGTAATACGCCTCCACCTCGGCGTCGGTGGTCATTCCCATGGACTTGGGCCAGGCGTCGGCGCTGAGGGTGCTGGTGCGGGTCTCGAAGTGCAGGTGCTCGGACCAGTAGTCGATGCCCGCCACGCCGTCGGTGGCCCCTACCAGGCCGATGCGCTGGCCTCGCTGCACGGTCTCTCCCAGCTGCACCTCGATGGTCTCGCAGTGGGCGTACTGGGACCAGATGCGCTGGGTCTCCCCGTCCTCCTCGTAGTCGTGCTGGATGAGCATGATGTTGCCCCACTCCTCATCGCGGCCGTCCTGCAGCTGCGGGTAGCTCTCCCGGTCGTAGACCAGGTCGACCACTACGCCGTCGGCGATGGCCCAGATCTCGTAGCCGGCGGAGCTGGTGCCGTCTTCGCGCTCGAAGTCGATGGCCGCGTGGATGCCGTCGGAGCGGTGCACGAGGTAGCTCGAGGGGTCCCAGGACTCGTGGGCCTCGGGCGGTTCTCTCCAGCCGTCCAGCTCGCCGGGCTCGACGGGGAAGTCGAAGCCGTCGGCGATGACGTTGTCCTCCACGATGACGACGAAACCTGTTGCCTCGGTGCAGGCGCCGAGCAGGGCCGTGGACAGCAGCAGGATGGAACGACGGCTGGCGGACATGGTGACCTCGCGACGTTGTGGGTTCCATCCAAGGAACGCAGCCCGGGGTGAGCGCGGGGCGCTTTTGTGGGTCCCGTCTGCGCGGATCAGTCCGTAGCTTCGACTCGCCAGGACTGGAACCCGGTGAAGTAGTAGCGAGGAGCGATGATGGCTCCGCGCAGCGCGGTCGTCCACGCGCTGATGGTGTCGAGGGAGCCCTCGCGGGTGGAGTGGTAGCTCATCAGGGACAGGTCGTCGCGGAGGGCGATCTCACGCCTGAGCTGCTCGGGCACCGAGATGACGCCGTCGACCTCTCCGGCGAGCAGGGCCGCGACCTGGGCCTCCGAGTCGCCGTGACCGTCGAGGATGCGCAGCGAGACGACCTGGCCTGGGTCGGTCACCGGCGAGGTCCGCTCGAACACCACCTCACCATCTCGCAGCTCCCCTCGCATGGAGCCCGTGCCCACGGGAGACCGGGCGAAGGGGCTGTCCGGAGCCAGGGTGGTGCCCGTGAACAGGTGGGCCGGGAGCAGGCGGAAGTCCAGGAGCGCAGGGGGGGCGGTGAGGGGCTCCCGCAGCGTGACGCGGGCGCTGGCTCCTTGGCCCTCCACCGTGCAGGACTCGAGCAGGGGCCGGTAGCGGGTGGTGACCGCAGTGTCGTTGTGGGCATCGAGCAAGACGTCCACGGTGAAGCAGACGTCCGCTGCGGTCGCGGCTCGGCCGTCGTGCCAGCGCAGCCCCTGCTTCAGGGTGAGGCTCAGGTTGCGGCCGTCGTCATCGAGCTCCCACCGCTCGACCAGCAGGCTGTCCAGGGTGGAGTTGACGAGGGAGTGGAAGAACAGCCGGTCGAACACCAGCTCCTGGGCGCGCTCGTCAGCCAGGGTCTCTGCGAAGAGCGGGTGCAGCGTGGTGGGCAGCGCATCGTCGTAGACGCTGAGGTTCGCCCCGGTGAGGAGGAGCGAGACACCGCACAAGGCGGCGATCCGTGGCGTGGAACGGTGCATGGTGACCTTGGCCGTATCCCGAGGAGATGGGTTGGGGGAGCGCGCTGGGCTTGGTAGGCTCTCCCCATGAGCCTGTCCGACGAGTATCGGCGGC
>CAZHIK010001091.1:0-3333 GCA_964532635.1 uncultured Enterobacterales bacterium | reverse complement strand
ATCCAAGGCACCCTTCGAAGGGTTGCCTGTCTGCTTCGAGGGATCAACCTGGGGCGCTTCGCTGGGCAATTCGGTCGAGCCGCTGTCCCCCGCGGCCTGTTCTGGTGCCTTCCAGGCGATGGAAACGGGCTGCTGCGCTTCTTGCGGTCGGCCATGGCGCTTGGGCTCCGGGGAGGCAATGGGATCCCCCTCGGTTGTCTTGCCCAGCGCTGCAGAGGCGGCGCTTTCGGTGAGGATGGAGCCCGATAGCTCGTCGGGAGCCATCTCAAGGCAGGCCTCCATGAGCGATGGAATGGTCTGCTCCGTCCAGTCGCGTAGGCGAATGTCCCCGAGCTTGGAACGAAGCTCCCAGCCCCTCCTCTCGACGTCCCGAGCCAAGGGTCGGTCCTCGGGCTCGTATGCCAGCATCTCACCGACGAAGCGGATCAGCTCCTCGTGCTTACTGCCGAGCCCCTTCCAGAGCGTGTCCATCGCCTCCAGCACGCGCCCACGATGGCGAGACTCCCGTGCCGATGACCGCCCGAAGCTCTCCGCGGAGAGCATCTCGTAGAGCACGACACCGAGGGAGTAGACGTCGGCGGCTGGGCCATCCATGAGGTCCAGCCGCTCCGGTGACATGTAGCCCTCAGAGCCAAAGAGCAATGATTGCGTCGCGGCTTCGCGGCTGTTGAAGTCTCCTCGCGCGATGCCGAAGTCCAGCAGCTTCACCTCGCCAGCCGTCGTGATCTGAATGTTGGCTGGCTTGATGTCCCGATGCAGCAGGCGGAGCGGTCCACCCTGTGGGCCCTGGGTGTTGTAGGCCACGTCCAGCGCGCTGGCCAGCTCACAGACGATCTGCAGCGCAGCTGCGGGAGGTACTCGATCAGCGACGATAATCTGCCTCAAGGAGACGCCCTCGACGTACTCCATGATGACGGCCCAGCGACCCTCCAGGCGAACGAGGCCGTCCACCTGTACGATGGCTCGGTGCCGCACCAAGCCCAGCATCCGAGCCTCGTCGCGGAACCGACGCGCCACCTCGTCGACGTTGCGGAGGTCTGGGTTGAGGACCTTGAGGGCGACCTTCTTTGTGAATCCTCCGTCCCCCAGGAACTCCGCCTTGTAGACCGTGCCGAATCCGCCACGGCCGAGAACGGAGAGGATTCGGTAGCGACGATGAGCGTTCACCAGCGCACCTCGACGAACGCAGCTGCGCCCAGCCCGAGACCGACGACGCCCAGCCCCGCAGAGGTGATCACCAGGGTGTTGGTGCGAGCGCGGAGAGTGTTGAGGTCACTCGCGGTCTGGTAGTCGGCGTTGTCCTCGTCCTTGTAGTTGGCTTCCATCACGCCCGCGATGCCGTACAGCACGCCAGCCGCGAGAAGCGTTCCGCCCGCCCCCGCCAGGAGCGGCTTTCGCGGACCACTCTTTGGCAGGTCTTGCTGGGCGATGGCGGACTCTCCCGACTGGAGGGAGCCGGGCGCTGGCATGAGCTCCTGGCGAGCTGCGGCTTGGCTGAGTGCCTCTGCGGACACGATCTGCTCCCATGCAGGAGGAGTCTCCCCGGACGCCAGGTACCCAGTCCACGCAACGCCACCGGAGCCGTCGAGCACCTGGAGTAGGAATGGACGCTCAGTAGGGAGTGCGAGGGCGCGAGTTCCGTCCACCATGACCGCGAGGCCTGGTGGGACGCTGACCGGGCTCGAATCACCAGATCCCTGCTCTCCGGCCTGGTCGAAGAGCACACGGAGCGGGCTGCCCTCCAACGCGATGGAGCTGGGCAGGGTGTACGCAGGCTGGGCTGCGTGCACCGCCCTGAACGACGCGACGGCCTCTTCCTGGTCCCTGGCCATGAAGGCGTCCATCGCCAGCATGCGGTGAAAGGAGCCCGCGTCGATGGGGGTGAGCGGCTCACCGAGGCAGTCGAGCTGCTCTTCGGCCTGCTTGCGCGCCCTGCGGAAGCTCGTGGAGTCCATGGCGGCGAAAGCGGTCTCGGCTTCGGTGACCGACGCGACGATGTCGGCGGTGGTGGCCAGCTCGGGGCAGGTGGCGGAGGCGAAGGAAGCGTAGAGAAGTAGGTACAACATGGTCAGATCTCCGCGACACGAAGATTACTCGGAGGCGGTACGAGCAAGCCGAAAGCCAACATCGCTATAGGTATTCGAACAGATATTCCCCGTTCGGTACGCAGACCGGCACATTGCTGGCGTCCAGTTGTATGACCCCCCTCTCTGGCTGCAGTAGGAGCTCGACGGGTCGGACCACGGCTCGGTGGCATCTCCGGAGTAGTCGGTTCCATCCCAGGCGTCGTCGCACCACTCAAACACGTTTCCATGGACGTCATGGAGTCCCCAATCGTTCGGCAACCGGGAACCCACTGTCTCGGCTTGCCCTGTGTACTTATAGACCGCGATGTCATCTAGGTAGGCCCCGCCATCTAGCAGGATGTTGTCCGATTCTTCGAAATCGTAGGTGCCGTCAGCGTCGGAATCTGTGTCCAGGATTCCCTCACCATTTGAGAAGGCGCTATCACTACCCCCTCTCGCGGCGTACTCCCATTCGGCCTCGGTCGGCAGCCGGTATCCGGTACACTCATGGGGTGTCGAATAGCTTGAGTCCAGGGTGCAGGAGTAGGAACTTGTGTCCCCGTCTCCAGAACAGACATAGCAGAAGTCCAAGCTCAGCAAGTCGGATACTGCGTTGGCGAACGCGGCTGCGTCATGCCAGGTGATGTTTCTGACAGGGTAGTCCTCGTAGGTCAAGGTGCCGTCTTCTTCGACCGTGGCGCCATACTCCATCAGTTCATAGAATTCTCCCTCCGTCACCTCGTATGCGCCAACGTAGAAGCCACTGCTCAGCGTCACCTCATGCTGTGTTTCGACCGAAGAATCCCGCCCAATCTCACTTGATGGACTGCCCATGTCGAATGTCCCCGGACAGAGATACGCCATTGTGATGCCAGCGTGGTCGGAGGTCACACCGGGGTAGACAGCAGCGTCATCATCGTCGCAATCATCCCCCCCGTAGCTGTCCGAATCGAACCCATCGCCATCCTCGTCGTAGTCGCTCCAACCATCGCAGTTCGCGTCAACTCCGTCATAGTATGTCTCGGACGCTCCAGGGTTGACTGCATCATCTCCATCATCGCAGTCATCGCCGCCGTAGGTATCGCTGTCGTACCCATCCGCATCGGCATCGTAGTCGCTCAGACCATCGCAGTCGGAATCTACACCGTCGTACCAAGTCTCCACCGCACCTGGGTAGGTAGTGGCATCGCCATCATCGCAATCTGTTGAGTTACCGAGAGCAGGCGACAGAACCGGGAGCCAGCCTCCGCGGGTGGCCTGCACGGCC
>CAZHIK010001090.1:0-3334 GCA_964532635.1 uncultured Enterobacterales bacterium | reverse complement strand
GTGCTGGGCCATCCAGGCCGCCAGGTGGACGAGCACCGGATCGACCTCCGGGCGCAGCAGAGAGGAGTCCAGGTCGAAGTAGACGGGGTGCCCCGGCTCCTGCTCCAGGCGCAGCTCGGGCGGTATGCCAGGATCGGCCTTGGGCGGGACGATGAGCGCGTCCGGAAGCTCGAGGGCCGCCACCACCTCGGGATCGGGGGTGTCCGGGCAGCCGTCGTCGTCCAGCCAGCCGTTGTACACCTCGGGGATGTCGGGGCAGGCATCCTCGGCGTCCACGATGCGGTCGTGGTCGTTGTCGAGGTCCGGGCAACCGTCGCGATCCCGGGTCCCGTCCCGGTCCTCCGGGCGATCCGGGCAGAGATCCCGCACATCCACGAAGCCATCTCGATCCCGATCACCCGGCTCCTTCCCCCCGGCCTCGACGGCCAGCAGCCCCCGCCAGCTGGGTGTGCCCAGGCCCTTGCCGAGCCCACCGCCGCCGCCGGCCCGCACCGCCACACCCGGCACCAGCTCCCAGCGGGCGCTCGCCAGCGCTTCGAGGGGCCAGGCGCCGCGCCCACCCCCCGTGCCCACCTGCGGGACGATCCGCTGATGGCCTCGGCGGTGAGCAGCAGATCGTCCCGCAGGTCGTAGCCCAGACCCAGGCCGGCCCCGACGCGTCGGCCCCAGGTCAGCCCCGGCAGCTCGCTGTCCCGCTCGAGCCGCAACCCCAGCTGGCCGCCCAGCACCAAGGCCTCACGCTGGTGTTGCACCGCCAGCCGCCCAGTGACCGAGCCGCGGCTGGCCAGCCATGGCTCCCCGGCCCCCTGGCTCGTGGGCCGACCGATCTGCACCGTCCACGAGGCCTGAGTGGACGCGCTGGCGCGGCTCAGGGGTACGGTGGCCCAGACGTGGCTCTCGGCCCAGGTAGGCCCCACCAACTGGTCGTCCTCGTCCAGGTAGGCCCCCAGCGACAGCGCGAGCCCCAGCTCGAGCCAGTCGGAGAAGGCCTGGGACAGCCCCGGCTCGAGCCCCCAGAGGGGGTCCACCAGGGGGGTTCCGCCCTCACGGTCCACCAGCACCACAGGGGCCGAGGCCACGGAGCTGCTCAAGGCGAAGCGGGTGGACCAGGGCTCGGGTCGCGCGCCCTCGTCCAGGGCCACGAAGCTGCCGCCGTCCATGGGATGCAGCCGCTGAACATCCACCGCACCGGCTTCGGGCACCGCCGGGATCAGCAACAGCAACAGCAGCGGACCACCGCGCCGGCGGGCCAGCACCAGCAGCGCCAGCCAGGCCAGCGCCAGCATCTCCGCTCCGCCCACCGGCACAGCACAGCCGCCACCCTGCACCCGAGCCTCCACCGGTGTGCCGGTGTCCACCAGCAACCCGGTGTGGTCGATGACCGGCTCGCAGCTCAGGTCGGGTCGCCCACCACAGCCCACGCCGCCACCTTCCACCACCGGGCAGTCCGCGGACAGGCCGGTGTCGGTCGCTGCGAACTCAGCGCTCATCCCAGCACCGCGCCAGGCCCTCCTGGGCCCAGCTGCGCCACGCCGCACCACCCTGGTCCACCAGCTCGGCGTAGGACGGACGGGCCAGCGCGCAGTCCCCCAGGCCCTCGTGGGCCGCCCGGGCGCGGGCCGCCAGCATGCGCTGACGCCAGGGGCTCTGGGGGTGGGCCTCGAGCCAGACGTCCAGCTCCGCCACCAGCTCCCGGGATGGGGACAGCTCGCAGCGGGCCTCGAGGTTCATGGCCCCCACCTGCTCGGTGAAGGCCGAGCCTCCGTGCTCCCCGAGGTAGCGCTCGGTGGCCTGGCGCCGCAGCTCGGCCGAGGCCCCCAGCTCCGCGAGATCCAGGATGCTGGCGTAGGCGGCGGCCGCAGCAGCGGCGTCATCGGCCTTGCCCGAGCCTGCGGGTTCCTCCGCAGGGACGGGCGCGTGATGCTGTTCTTGGGCAAGCTCCGGGACGGGCGGCTCGACCGACGCCGGCAGAGGCGGCTGCACCCGCATCGGCACCCCGCTCGCTGGCGTCCGCTCCTTCGGGTTCACCGGCTCCGGCGCCACGGGCTGGACCCGACCGATGACGGCCCCAGCAGTGCGGGGCTCGGGCGTGGACCAGGTGTCGCCGGCCTCCAGCAGCCGGGCGATGCCGTCGTGCCGCACCTCCACCAGGCCACGGTGCACCAACACCGCCACCCGATCCCCTGCCATGTCCACGGTGAATGCCGTGCCCTTGACCTCCACCTCCACCTCGCCCGCCAGCACCACCAGCCCACTGCCTGGGCCGTGGGGGTCCACCTCGAAGGTGGCCCGGCCCGGGCCCATGGTCACCCGCTGGTGCAGGGCGTCCTCCCGCACCACGACCAGCTGAGCGTCACCCTCGGCCCGGATGGTG
The DNA here is from genome assembly GCA_964532635.1 of uncultured Enterobacterales bacterium. Lineage (GTDB taxonomy): Bacteria > Myxococcota_A > UBA796 > UBA796 > JAFGLY01 > CALDOK01. The sequence goes on along the minus strand of CAZHIK010001090.1, from coordinate 960 downwards.
GGCCCCAGCTCCAGAGTGCCGGCCACGGCCAGCGCGACCGTCTCGCGCGAGGGCAGCTCGGGATCGCCACGCAGCCCCAGCCAGCCCAGCAGCAGCAGCACGCAGACCATGGCCAGCGCCAAGGCAGGACGCTGCCAAGTGAGAGCCCGTGCAGGTGCCGGCGCCTGCTGCAGGCGGCGCTGGAAGTGCGCCAGCTCAGCAGCACTGGGCCGAGAGCCGGCGGCAAGCCGCTCTACCCAGGCCCGGGGCAAGGGCTGGATCAGATCCTCCACCTGCTCCGCCGAGGGACGCAGCTCCTGGCCCAGATCCGGAGGCAGGCTGCTCATGGACGCCTCCCGATGGGCACAACCTTGCGCTCGAGCTGCCCGTCCTGCTCGTCCCAGCCCATGCGACGCAGCCGCGAGGCCAGAGCCCGACGGGCCGCGTGCAGGCGGCTGTGGACCGTGCCCGTCGGTACCCCCAGCATGGCGGCGGCCTCGGCGGTGGAGCGCTGCTCGAGCTCCACCAGCACGATCACCTCGCGGTGCTTGACCGACAGCGCCTGCAGGGCCTCGCGCACGTCCTGGCGTTCCTGGCGGGCCTGCACGCTGCGCTCGGGGCTGCGGGCCTCGACCGCAGGCTCCGCCACCCGCTCGAGCCCCACGAAGCGACGGAAGGTCTGGCGTCTGCGGGCGTTGGCCAGCACGCGCCGAGTGATGCCGAACAGCCAGGTGGACAGGCTGCTGTCGCCCCGGAAGCGATGGATGCTCTTCAGGGCCACGATGAAGACCTCGTGGGCCAGGTCCTCCGGATCCATGGCCGGTCCGGCCAAGCGCACCGTCCAGGTCAGCACCTGCTCGGCGTTGTCCCGGTAGAGCTTGTCCCGGGCGCGGTCGTCCCCCGCTCGCAGGGCCTCGAGGAGCTGGCGATCCTGGCTCACGACCACCTCACAGTACCCGCGCGATGCGCAGCTCGAGGGCC
>CAZHIK010001089.1:0-3336 GCA_964532635.1 uncultured Enterobacterales bacterium | reverse complement strand
ATCCGGTCACTTGAGGCGGGGGCGCTGGCCCCTCTCCCGGCCCTTCGGGCCACCCTCTCCCCCGATGGGAGAGGGGGAAAGTCCAGCGGGGTCAGGCCACTAGGCTGAACGTGGAGGCCTCGGGCTCTTCTCCCTGGACGTAGGCGTCGTAGGGGGTGCCGGCCGCCTCGTCGGGCTGCTCGCTCCCTTCAGCGGCTTGTTCGCGCTGCTCGGCGGCCAATTCGCTCATGGCCTGGGCTTCCATCTGGGCAGCCTGGGCTGCGATGGCGCGGTCGGCGCCGGAGGGGCTGGCCGGAGCGAGGGCGGCGGCGCGCACGACGCGCGCTTTTTCGGCGGTGGCCTGGGGGTCGCCGGCCACAGGGGAGGTGTCGATGCCCACCTCGCCGCCCACGGCGTACTGCTGGCCGTCGGGCCCAACCGTGAACTCGAAGCTGGCCCCCCCGCGCACGTGGTGGCCGCCAGCGGCCACGTGCTCGGCCTCGTGGGCCCGGACCTCGACGTCTCGGGCGCGCAGGTCCTGGATCTCGCGCTGCTCCTCGGGGCTCAGCTCCTGCTCGGTCTTGGGCTGGCCGGTCTCCTCACTGGCCTGGTCTTCCTGGACTGCGCCGGTCTCCTCGCTGCCCTGTAGGGGACCGACCTGGTCTGGCGCGACCCGCTCGGACTTCTCGGCATCCTCAGCGGCGACGGGGCCTTCCACTGGCTTGCCGTCTGGGCCGTACAGCTGCAGGGGTGGCACCTGGGCGGTGGCCTCGAAGATCACTCCCGCGCTGCTTCCAGCGCGCTCCTGGTCCTGGCGCTCCCCGTTGCCCGCCACCGCGCGCACACCGGCCAGGGCACCCACCTCGGAGGGGAGCACCTCGGCTGGCAGGGTCGTGTGGGCCCCGCCGGGGAAGCTCGGAGGAATGATCATGGACCACCAGGTTCGGAGGTCTATCGGCAGTATCGGATCGTATCGCGCCGCTGTGAAGCGAGGAAACCCGGGAGTGTGGCGGGAGGCTCAGCTCAGCTGGAGCATGCCGTAGCCAAACGCGACTCCCGCCAGGGCCAGCAGGGGCAGGGCCGCGAGGGGCGGGGCCATCAGGACCACGAGCCAGCCCAGCTTCACCCGCCCCTTGCGCTGCATCACCCGCCCCAGCACGATGGCCACCGGGGTGCTCAGGGCGCTGACCAGGCAGAGCGCGGGGGTGGCCAGCAGGCTGCCTTTGGCGATCCAGGCATAGGCCCCCAGCTCCGCGAAGGGCGCGTCGTGGAGGAACACCGTGACCACGATGGGCCACAGGGACAGCAGCCCCACTGCCAGCCAGCCCATGCCCGCGCCGCCGCCCAGTGTCCAGCAGAGCAACACCACGAGGGTGCGCTGGTGGAGGCGAGGGCGTTCGGTCTGCGCGGCGGACAAGGGCGTCTGTGGCGGAAGGTGGAGGGGAACCTTGCGTCCGATTGTATTCACAAGTCGGCAGAGAGGTCACTCCTGGGACAGCACGTTCATGCCCCACGGCGGTGACGGATTGGTGATCCAGCCGATCTCGCAGCGCATGGTGAGGTCCTCGAAGACCACCCCCTCCTTGTGACCGCTCCAGGTGTAGGTGCCGGGCTCGGCACCCACCACGGTGACGCCGCCGTCGCTGGTGGTCTCTGTGAGGGAGGGATCGGGGATGACGGACTCGTCGAAGTAGTAGGGGCCCTGCTCGGAGGGCACCTCCGGATCGAGGGTCACGATGGCGCCGGGCTCGCCCACGGCCCAGATGTCATCTCCCCCGGCGGCGGTGACGGTGGTGGCCATCTGGCAGTGCTTCTCGTCGTAGGGATCGGCCCCGAGCAGGCCGCCGGCCAGCCAGGCGATGGTGTGGCTGACGGCCTGGAAGGTGATCCCCTCGATGTCGGTGTCGCTGGTGGTGAAGGTGCCGGACAGGTGGGGGTAGTAGTCGTCGTGGACCACGGCGAGGGTGAGGTCCACGCCCTCGGGGATGCCTGCGATCTCGAAGGCGTGGGAGTCCTTCGGGTCCACCGTGACCCGCAGCTCGGGGGCCTCGAAGACGTAGACCTCGGCGCCCTCCACGTCCTGTATCCACTCGATCACGCCCAGCTCGGGCATGTCGAAGAAGTAGGCCTGGCCCCGGATGGTCAGGGGGCCCTCGCCCCAGCTGGGATCGGGCTCGCCGGTGTCGCCGGTGTCCCAGGCGGTCTCGCCGGTCTCGACCGGACCGGTCGTGTCCTGGGTGTCCCAGGCGGTCTCGCTGGTCTCACCGGGGGGGCTGTCGGTGGCGCCCGAGTCGGAGGGCTCGGGTGGTGTACAGGCGGCCAGGGCGAGGAGCAGGGGGAGGGTACGGGGCATGGATGGAACCGGATTTGGGCGGAGCGCTGGATCTACCCCATGCGCGGTCTGGTCACCGCACTGCTCACCGACGCGCGGTCTGGGATGTATACTCCCCGCGTGTCCAGGCTCCCGCCAGGGACGGGGAGTGATCGCCCCGCCGATCCAAACGCTGCGCTCCGTCGCTGGCTGGTGACGGGGGCCGTGGTCGTCGCGGGGGTGATGGCGGCCATCTTCTCCGTGGTGCATCTGCAGCGCGGCCGGCCGGAGCTGGCCCTGCTCTCCGGCTCGGCCCTGGCGGTCTGCGCGGTGTTGGTGGTGGTGCTCCGGATCGTGCGGGATCACCGGCCGTCGGTGATGATCGCGTCGAGCTATGCGGCGGTGATCACCCTGATGTTGCTGAACTGGGACGGCGCGCCCTTCGGGGACTTCCTGTGGTGCTTGCTGCTGCCGCCGCTGATCGCCTACGCGGGGGGGCCACGCCTGGCGCGCTGGGGGCTGCCGATCTTCCTGGTGATCGTGATCGCCATCGTGCTTCTGCCGAGCTTCCCTCACCGGGAGCGGTGGCTCGAGCTCGAGCTTCAGGGCCGCTTCATCGGGGTGTTGGTGCTGCTGAGCACCCTGTCCCTGCTCTACGAGCTTTCCCGCTTCCGCGTCCAGCGGCAGCTGGAGGGCGAGGTCGAGGAGCGGCGCGCGGCCCAGCAGGAGCTGGCGGCCGCCAACACCCGGCTGTTCGAGGCAGCGGAGGAAGCCTCCCGGCTGGCTGCAGAGGCTCAGGCTGCCAACCTGGCCAAGACCCGCTTCCTGTCTCACATGAGCCACGACATCCGCACTCCGCTCACCGGCATCGTGGGCATGACCTCAGTGCTCGAGCTCACCCCACTGGACGACGAGCAGCGCCGCTGCCTCGATACCATCCGGGTGAGCGGGGAGACGCTCACGGAGCTGATCGGCGACATCCTGGATCTGGCCCGTATCGACGCGGGCCGGGTGCAGCTGAGGCTGCGGCCCTGTGCGCCGGGTGG
>CAZHIK010001088.1:0-3343 GCA_964532635.1 uncultured Enterobacterales bacterium | reverse complement strand
GCTCACGAGCGCGCCGCTCGAGGCGGGTGAGCTCGAGCTCGAGCTGATCCTTGGTGGCCTTGTAGTCGGTCTTTGCGAGCTTACGGGAGAGATCGATGTCTTTGAGCATGGAGCTTCCTCGCGAGCGATGGCATGCCGTATCACGACGGCGGGGAGGGTCGGGGGCCCCATCCGCCTTCGATGGGGACCGGACCGCGCCTTTTCTTGATAGATGTGGCCCATGCCGCAGGCCTTCGCCGTACCCCCGCCCGTCACCTACCAGGGAGAACGTCCCACCCAGGCCGCGCTCCAGCAGCGGCGGGAGCAGCTGCGCACGGAGAACAAGTCCTCCCTGGCGCGGGTGGACACCCTCGTGCGATCTCAGCAGGCCATCAGCAAGGAGCTCGGCGACGAGCTTGGAGCCCTGCAGGCCCACGGAACCCAGCTGCAGGAGATCGAGCAGCGCGATGCCGAGACCGGTCTGCTGGCCTCCCTGGTCCGGAGCCTCAACCGCCGCCAGCGCCTGCTCGAGCGTCGTTCCGCCACCGAGGGCCTGCTCGAGCGCTATCAGGCCGTCACCCGCCAGCTGGGCCGCGCGGCAGCGTTCACCGACGAGCTGCAGCTGTGTGCCCTCGAGCTTCAGAGCGCCGTCGAGGCCATGCACGACGAGATCGCCGTCGCCGAGCGCAATCGACGCCGAGGCGCGGAGCGGCTGGTGGTGCTGGAGCGCACCCTGCGTGACATCGAGAGGGCCGAGGATCCCGTGGCCGGTCGGGCCGGGCTGGTGGACAAGCTGAGCTTCGAGCTGCGCCACGAGACCTTGCTGGTGGAACTCTTCGAGGCCCAGGCGCGCCTGCTCCGGGCCGAGATCGAGCCCGCCAGGGCCCTACGAGACACGATGCTCGATCTCTATCAGGAGATGGCGGCCTTCGTGCAGGCCGCCCGTTCCAACGCCTACACCGCTGGCCGGCGCATCCAGGCCCTCGGGCTGGCAGCGGACGCCCCGCTGGTGGTGGCCGAGCTGCAGGCATCCCTCGACGAGCTGGGCACCGCGATGCAGGCTACCGAGAGCTACATCTCCCAGACCCAGCACCTGCTGGTGGAGGTGCTGCCCGAGCTGAGCGCCCGGCTCGAGGCGCGGGTGGGTACCGACGCCATCGATCTCGCAGGAGATCTCGGCCAGGTCAGCCGCGAGCGTGCGCGGGCCTCGGCCGACCGCGCCCTGCGTGATGCTGCCGAGGCCGAGGTCGAGAGCTGGCTGACCGAGGACGACTGATGGCGGCGATTCGATGATGCAGCTGCCCGAAGGGCGCATCGGTCCCTACCTGCGGGCCTTCCGCGCCGGCCTCGAGGCCTTGGCACCCCACGGCGACTACGTGCCCCTGGCCGAGCTGCTCACCTTGCTCGAGGCTCTCGACCCGGCCTGCTCCGGGCCCTTGCTGCTGCCAGCCGAGCTCGACCTCCAAGCCGGGCTACCCTCCCTCAACTGGGTGGAGCGCGCACGGGCCGAGCAGGCCCAGGCACGGACAGGCGACGACGGGACCGATCCCAGCGAGGACGAGATCGAGCGGGCCTACGGCCTCGACCACAAGCTGGGTGCTCGCCTCGAGGCGCGCCGTCGACTGCATCGCTTGCTGCGTCGCCAGGACCTCTTGCCAGGCTCGCGGCTCGAGGCCGTGCTCCGCCGCATGGATGGTGCTCCCCACGTGGAGATCTGGTTCGATCACCTCGCGGCGGGGAGCGCGTGGGAGCGCCTGCGGGTCGAGGTGGTGGCCCCTGTGTCCCTGAACGAAGGGGGTGCCGTGGAGGTGCGAGGGCGTCACCAGGTCGCGGTGCATCCAGGGCTGCGGCACCTGCTGGCGCGCCACGCGCCCACCCCGCTCGTGGCTCTCCACCACCAGCTCCAGGAGGGGCTGGGGGGTCGGGTCGTGCGGCTGTCCCGTTCTTGCGTGGGCCCCTTCTGGTTCCCCGGCGTGCCCCTGCCTCCCGGGGTGCCCGCGGCCCTGGGGCGCGGGCTGGTGCTGCAGATCTCGAGCGAGGTGGTGGGTGAACAGGTCCGGATCGGCAGGCACCTGGACCCCTGGAAGCCAATCCCTCCCGGGGAGTTGGTGCCACGGGGGCAGCGGGTGTACCGGGAGCGTCGGTTCTGCGCCTCCCCTGCCCTCCTGCCAGAGCTCGAGCGCTGGGGCCAGACCGCCGGAGTGCCCGTGCTGGCCCAGCCCCTCACCCCGCGCCCAGCCGTGAGGCGCCGCACGCTCTAGCCGCGAATCAGCTGTCCAGGCTGGCGGCCATGAGGGCGCGGTGGATCGCGGGCAGGTCCACCGGGTGGCCTCGCTTGCGACCCCAGCGAGCGAAGCGCCAGGCCATGTCGAGCAGGAGCAGGTCCCGCGCGCGCTGCTGGCGGCGGTCCAGGCTACCGAGACCCATGTCCCCGCTGAAGGAGTACCCACCCGTGTCCACCACCCGGGTGACCAGGCTGTTGTGCAGGTTGAGGATCAGGATCGGCCCATCGCTGGGCCCCCGCTCGTGCAGCCGGACTCTCTCGTTGGGGTCCTCGAGGTATTGCATGTCGATAGCTACATCGAAGTCGTAGTCCCAGCCGATGGCCCGCAAGAAGCGCTGCTGCAGGTCCGCGCGACCTACAACGCCCCCCTCGGGATCGATGGGGCCCGCCTGATAGAGCCGGGCCAGGGTGGGATGAACGGACGCTGGCGGAGGGCCGGGATCGTCGAGGCTCAACCACTCGTGCAGGGAGGAGAACGGTGGGCATGGCACCAGGGAGGCCAGCTCCCGGGCGCTTCCCCGCTGCAGCCGGCCCCGGCGCCATGCGTCGATGGAGAAAGCCGCCGCGTAGTGGTATGCGGCCTGCAGCTGAGAGCCCTCGAGGACCCCGCTGCCAAGCATGCTCGACAGCTGCTGGTAGACGAGCAGGCGCTCGAGCAGCAGGAGCTCCTCCTGGTCCTCCGTGGGATGGGTCGCGCCGGGTGGCAGGCGCACGATGCCGTGGACCGGGAGGCTCTGCTCCCCGCCGTGCAGGGCGAACAGGCTCCGTGAGGAGTGCACCAGCACACCAGAGCTCGGATCGAAGGGCACTCGCAGCCCCAGCCAGCCCGACACACCGGAGCCCACCAGCTCTCGCCGCAGCACCCAACACGCCTCATCGTCCTCGGTGCCGTAGCTCTCGGGGGCGTCGTCGAGGTGCAAGCGCACCCTGCGGTCCCCGAGCACCGCGCTGACGGCCAGCAGCTCGTCGAAGGACATGGCCGTGACCGGATGGTCCACCGTCACCGCGCCTCCCCGAGGAACCACGGGTGGGAGATCGTCGATGGGGGCACGTTCGGCCAGGGGGACGCCGCTCTCTGGG
>CAZHIK010001087.1:0-3343 GCA_964532635.1 uncultured Enterobacterales bacterium | reverse complement strand
ACCATCATCACGTAGGCCGAGCCCTGGTCGGTGAAGAAGGTGATGGCCGAGCGGGTGGAGCAGCGGATGAGCCAGTCGATGCGATCGCCTTCGCGGATGCGGATCTTGGAGATGTCGGTGAACGAACTCTGGCGCTTGATCCAGCCGTCGCGGGTGACGATGACGAAGGCGTCCTCGGCCACGATGTAGGCGTCGTCGCGGTAGTCCAGCTCGTCTTCGTCGCTGGCACCGATGCGGGTGCGGCGCTTGGTGCCGAACTTTGCACGCAGATCTCCCAGCTCGTCGCGCACCACACCCCACAGCTCCCGATCTTCGGAGAGGATGGCTTCGATGCGCTCGGCGGCGGTGCGCTTTTCGTCCAACTCCTGGCGGATCTCGAGGATCTCGAGCCGGGACAGGCGGTAGAGCTTGAGCTCGAGGACGGCGTCGGCCTGCAGGTCATCCAGACCGAAGCGGTCCATGAGCTGCTCGGCGGCGTCACGTCGGCCCTCGGAAGCCCGGATGATGCGGATCGCTTCATCCAAGTCCACGAAGATGATCTCGAAGCCCTCGAGGATGTGGATGCGCTCGCGGAGCTTCTGCAGCTCGAACTCGAAGCGCCGCCGCACGGTGTCGAAGCGGAAGTCGAGCCAGTGGCGCAGCAGGGTCTTGAGGTCGAGCCGGGCGGGCACCGGCACATCGGAGCCGCGCTGAGGCACCAGGGCGGTGAGGTTGACGTGGTAGGTCTGCTGCAGGGGGGTGTGCTTGAACAGGTAGGCCATGGCGGCCGTGGCGTCTTCGCGCTTGCGCAGCTCGAGCACGATGCGACAGTCGTCGGTGCTCTCGTCGCGCACGTCCTGCAGCTGTGGCACCTTGCGGGCGGCGATGGCGGCACCGATCTTCTCGATCAGGGTGGCTTTGTTCTGGGCGTAGGGGATGGAGCCGATGATGATGTAGTGCTTGCGACCTCGCTTCTCCACCTCCCAGGTGCCCTGCACCCGGATGGGACCGGAGCCGGTCTCGTAGATCTTGGTGAGCTCGGCGCGGGAGTCGAGCACCAGCCCGCCGGTGGGGAAGTCTGGGCCTCGCAGCTTGCGGCAGAGGTCTCTGACCTCGCTCTCGGGCTTTTCGATGAGCATCAGGGAGGCGTCGATCACCTCCCGCAGGTTGTGGGGCGGGATGCGGGTGGCCATGCCCACCGCGATCCCCTCGGAGCCGTTGACCAGCAGCTGAGGGAAGCGGGCCGGAAGCACGATGGGCTCGAAGAGCTGGCCGTCGTAGGTGGGCCGGAAGTCGACGGTGCGCTGCCCGATCTCTCGCAGCAGCTCGAGGGCGATCTTGGTGAGCCGACACTCGGTGTACCGCATCGCCGCGGCGCTATCACCATCGGGGGAGCCGAAGTTTCCGTGGCCGTCCACCAGGGTGTGCAGCAGCGAGAAGTGCTGCGCCATGCGCACCATGGCCTCGTAGATCGAGGAGTCGCCGTGGGGGTGGTACTTGGCCATGCACTCGCCCACCACCGCCGCGGACTTGCGGAAGCGGCCCTCCGGCATGAGGCGGAGGTTGTGGTACATGGCGTACTGGATGCGCCGCTGGACCGGCTTGAGCCCATCGCGCACATCGGGCAGCGCGCGCGAGGTGATGACGCTCATGGCGTAGTTCAGGTAGCGGCGGCGGGTCGCCTCGTGCAGCGCGACCGGCTCGATGCCGTTCATGGACGCTCCGCTGGGATGGCAAGGAGGGAGGAGAGGCAGGGATGGTCGCCGACCCGGGAGGGAGGGCGGGGGGATGAGGCACTATAGCACGTTCTGCACGGGTTTTAAAGCGCCTGTAGCGGTGGTCGCTCGAGGCGGACGGGGGTCAACTACCCGCTACGGCCCGCCCCTACATTCGGCTTCCCGCGACCGCGGGACCGCAGGTCAGCCGTTGCACTTGGAGACCAGCTCGAGGGTCAGGCCGCTGACGTCCACCTGGTCCACCACGTCCACGGTCTGGCATTGGCTGTACAGGTCGTTGTTGCTCATCTCCGAACAGCCGCTCTCGTCGTCATCCAGGAAGGCCCAGACCTGCCAGCTGCCGTCGGCCACGCCGGTGATCTCCCAGTCCACGTAGTCGTCGAACCAGTACATGTTGGCGTCCGTCACCTCTGCGGTCGCTGCGGCTCCGGCGATGTCCTCGCAGTCGGTGGCCAGGAACACGCACAGGGTGCCCAGCAGGTCTCCTGTGGGCGGGCAGGTGTCCATGGTGCGCACCGAGTTGCCGCTCACCAGGGCCTCGCCCACCGGGGTGGTGTCGCCCGTTTCAGCGGTGTCCTGGCTGCCGGTGTCGTCCTTGACCTCTGCCTCGGGGGTGTCGAAGCAAGCGGGGAGCAGGGACAGAGCGAAGATCATGGACAGGGCACGCATTCGAGGCCTCCGGGTGGGATTGTGCAGGGGTATCGTACTGGATTTCGTTCGAAGGGCCCTCTTGGTTACACCGGAACCCGGCCACTTCACCGAGAGGCTGTAACCAAGTGCCCTCCCTGCGCGAATGACCTGTTCGAACGTCCCTGTGCTGGCGGAGCGTCCTTGATCCTGCCTTCCCCGTGCCTGGCATGACCCCCGAGACCGAGGCGGAGCTGCGTCGGCTGATGGTGGCTTCCCAAGATGGGGATCGAGCCGCCTACCAGGCCCTGCTCGAACGCCTGGTGGTGGAGGCCCGCCGACTCGCCCGCCGACGGCTGCCGGAGGATCGCGTGGACGACGGTGTACAGAACGTGCTGCTCGCGGTCCACCGCGCCCGCCACACCTACGATCCCGGCCGGCCATTTCGCCCGTGGTTCTCGGCCTTGGCGCGCAATCGCGTGACCGACACCTGGCGCAGGGTCCACCGCACCCGGACCCGGGAGACGGGTCGGGAGGACCTCCAGCACTTCGCGGGTGACAGCCCGTCCTTGGAGGCCCAACAGGACCGCGCGGTCTTGCGCGCCGCCATCGCACAGCTCCCGCCTCGCCAGCGCCGCGTGGTCGAGCTGCAGAAGCTCGAGCAGCGGAGCGTGAGGGAGGTGGCCGCGCTGATGGACATGAGCGAGTCTGCGGTCAAGGTGACCACGCACCGGGCGACCAAGGCGCTGAGGCGCATCCTGGGAGGGCGAGATGACTGATCTCGACCGCATGGTCCGTGATCTGGCCCAGAGTGCCGAGCCCGTGCGCCGGCTGTGGCCGTGGCGCCGGAGGTTTGCCCTCTGGCTCGCGATCTCGGCCGCCTACCTGGGCGGCGCCGTGCTCGTCCTGGGCGTACGCCCCGACTTGGCGGATCAGGCCCACAGCCCAGGTTGGCTCACGCAGCTCGCGCTGACAGCCGCGACGACCGCCCTGGCTGCTTC
>CAZHIK010001086.1:0-3344 GCA_964532635.1 uncultured Enterobacterales bacterium | reverse complement strand
CCAAGGAGATCGACACCTGGAGCGTGGCGGGCTCGGTGTCGGTGCCCCTGTGGCAGACCCGCGGGGCCCACACGAGCCTGCAGGCCGGGCGGGCGGCCCGGGACGCCGCCAGTCACGCCCTGTCCTCGGCCGCCATCGCGGCGGTCCAGGAGGTCGAAGGCGCGCTGGTGGTCGAGCGCGAGTACCGGCACCAGGTCGAGGCCACCGAGCGCCAGATCGCGGCGGCCGTGGCGGCCTTCGAGCAGAGCCGCGAGTACTACCTCGAGGGCCTGATCGCCTACCCGCAGCTCCTCACCGCACTCCAGGCCGATCAGCAGGCTCGCATCGCGCACCTGAGCGCACAGCGGGCCCTGCTGGACGCCCGCATCTCCCTCCACGAAGCGCTGGGCGGACGCTGGACCGCCAACGCCGAGGTGAACCCATGAGCGTCCGTCGCGTCGCCGCCCCCCTGCTGGTCGTCCTGCTGGGCCTGGCCGTTGCTGTGGGCATGTTCCTGCTGCGCCCCAGGACCAAGAAGGGCACACCCGATCGCCCCACACCCCACGTGGCCATGCTGGACATCGAGGCGGGTCCGACCCAGCCCCTGATCCAGGCCAGCGGGGTGGTGGAGCCCGACCAGCGCATCGGGCTGGTGCCCGAGGTCAACGGCAAGGTGATCCGCCAGGCCGAAGCCCTGCGCCCCGGCGGCCGCTTCGCCGCGGGCGAGCCCATGATCCACCTCGACCCCCGCGACTACGAGCTGGCCAAAATGCAGCAGGCCGCCAACGTCAAGCAGGCCGAGCTGGCCCTGGCCCTGGAGGAAGGCCGGGGCGAGACCGCACGCCAGGAGTGGGCCCTGCTGGGGGCCGACCGACCCACCGAAGACGCGAGCCTGGCCCTGCGAGAGCCCCAGCTGGCCTCGGCCCAGGCTGCGCTCGCCTCGGCCCGCGCCGGCCTCGAGCGGGCCGAGCTGAACCTGAAGCGCACGGTGATCCGGGCCCCCTTCAACGCCACGGTGCTCGACGAGCAGGTGGACCTGGGCCAGGTCGTGGCCCCCGGCGCGCCCCTGGCCACCCTGGTGGGCACCGATCGAGTGCGCGTGAACCTCTCCCTGCCCCTGGCTGACGTGGCGCTGCTGCAGGTGCCCGGGCTGAACGCAGAGCAGGGTTCGGCGGCGGCGGTCATCCAGCGCCTCCAGGACGGCTCCACCGTCAGCCACCGGGGCTTCGTGGGCGGGCTGGCCGCCCAGCTCGATCCCCAAGCTCGCACCGCCCGGTTGCTGGTGCTGGTGGACGACCCCCTGGCCGCCGGACCGGCGGGCCTGCCCCTACTGCCCGGGGCCTGGGTCGAGGTGGAGCTGCAGGGCGCGCCCATGCCCGGCATCGCGGCGATTCCGCGCAGCGCCGTGCAGCCCGACGGGACCGCCTGGGTCGTGGCCGGCGACAACACCCTGGCTCTACGTCCGCTCGACATCGCCTGGCGCTCACGGGACGAGGTCTTCGTCCAAGGCGGCTTCGAGCCCGATGACCACCTGGTGCCCGAGCCCCCGGTCCTGGCCGCCGAGGGCATCGCCGTGACCATCCACGAGGACCACACCTGCTCCATCTGTGACGAGCCCGACCTGGCTGACGCCGAGGGCGCCCCCGAGCTCGAGCCCGCCGACGAGGTGGCCTCGCCATGACCCCACCCGACACTCGCACGGGCCCCATCGCCTGGATGGCCCGCAACCCCGTGGCCGCCAACCTGCTGATGTTCGTCATCCTGGTGGGCGGCCTGGTGGGAGCGTTCCAGGTCAAACAAGAGGTGTTCCCGGAGTTCGACCTGGACATGGTCACCATCTCGGTGCCCTACCCGGGGGCCACCCCCGACGACGTCGAGCAGAGCATCGTGCGCCCCGTCGAGGAAGCCGTGCGGGGCCTGGACGGCGTCACGCGGGTCAACAGCACCTCGGGCGAAGGCTCGGGCACCGTCTCGGTGGAGCTGCTGCTGGACGCGGAGCCCAACAAGGTACTGGGGGACGTGGAGAACGCCGTCAACCGCATCACGGTGTTCCCCCTCGAGGCCGAGGAGCCCGTGGTCAGCCTGGCCACCCGGCGCTCCACCGTCGTCTCCCTGGTGGTGGCCGCCGATCTCGAGCTCGCCCCCCTGCACGCGGTGGCCGAGCAGGCGTGCACGATGCTGCTGGCCCGACCGGAGATCACCCAGGTCGAGCTGCAGGGTGTGCCGCCCCTCGAGCTGGCCGTCGAGATCCCCCGCGAGCGCCTCGAGTCCCTGGGGCTCACCCTGGACGAGGTGGCCCGCATCGTGAAAGCCGGCTCCCTCGAGCTGCCCGGCGGCGGGGTCAAGACCGCCCAGGGCGAGGTGCTCGTTCGCGTGGCCGACCGGGCCCTGACCGCCGAGGACTTCGCCGCCATCCCCCTACGCACCACCGCCGACGGTGCCAGCCTGCTGCTGGGGGACGTCGCCGAGATCCGGGACGGCTACGCCGACACCGACCAGGAGAGCTACTACAACGGCAAGCGCGCCGTGCGCGTGGTGGCCTACCGGGTGGGCAAGGAGACCCCATCTTCAGTGGCCGAGGCGGTTCACAGCTACCGCGCCGAGCTCGAGGCGGAGCTGCCGCCCCACGTCGAGGTCGCCGCCTGGGACGACGACTCGGAGAAGCTCACCGATCGCATCTCCCTGCTGCTCAAGAACGGCACCATCGGCCTGGTGTTGGTGGTGGTCATCCTGACCCTGCTGCTGCGCCTGCGGCTGGCGTTCTGGGTGTCCCTGGGCCTGCCCATCAGCTTCATGGGCGGCTTCCTGCTCATGCCCGGGGCCGATCTGAGCGTGAACATGATCACCCTGTTCGCCTTCATCGTCACCCTGGGCATGGTGGTCGACGACGCCATCGTGGTGGGCGAGAACATCTACAACCGCATGCAGGAAGGCATGGCCCCCATGGACGCCGCGATCACCGGCGCCCGCGAGATGGCCATGCCCGTCACCTTCGCCATCTTCACCTCGGTGGCCGCGTTCATGCCCCTGTTCTTCGTGCCGGGCACCATGGGCAAGGTCTTCTCGTTCTTCCCCTTCGTGGTGGTGGCGGTGCTGGGGTTTTCGCTGATCGAGAGCTTCTTCATCCTGCCGGCTCACCTCGGCCACAGCCGCCAGGACGTGGACAACCCGCTCGCCCGGCGCATCGACGCCGTCAGCGCCCGGGTGGGGGGCGCCCTCGAGCGCTTCACGAAGGAACGCTACCAGCCCTTCCTGCAGCGGGTGATGCGCCGCCGCTATCTGTCCATCTCGGTGGGCGTCGCGGTCTTCTTCGCGTCCGTGGGTCTGGTGGCCAGCGGCCTGGTGCCCTTCGAGTTCTTCCCCAA
>CAZHIK010001085.1:0-3346 GCA_964532635.1 uncultured Enterobacterales bacterium | reverse complement strand
GCATACAACAAGATCAACGGCACGTATGCATGCGAGCACGCCGAGCTGATCCGGGATGTACTCCGCGGAGAGTGGGGCTTCGAGGGCCTGGTGATGAGTGACTGGGGTGCCACGGACGACCGAGTGGCCTCCGTGATCGCCGGCCTGGACCTCGAGATGCCCACCAGCCACGGGGTTCAGCTGCCCCCGCTCCGGCCCGCCCTGTCCTCGGGCCGCCTCCCCCTGTCCGCGGTGGATGCCTGTGTCGAGCGCCTTCTCGCCCTGCAGGCGCGGGTGCACCACGACACACCCGTCGATCAACCGGACCGCCCCGCCCACCACGAGCTGGCTCGCCGCGCGGCGGCGGCCAGCTGCGTGCTGCTCAAGAACCAGGACGACCTGCTGCCTCTCCAGGCCGGCCAGAGGATCGCTGTGCTGGGCGCCCTGGCCCATCAGCCCCGCTACCAGGGCGCGGGCTCTTCGGGCGTGGTGCCCACTCGCCTCGTGAGCGCGTGGGAGGCCCTGAGCGAGGCCCTGCCCAGGAAGCAGCTGCGCTACGAGCAGGGCTACGGGCTCACAGGCCGGGAAGCCGAAGAGGCACTGCGGGACGAGGCCCTGCGCATCGCCGGCAAGGCCGACGTGGTCCTGATCTTCGCCGGCCTGCCCAGGGCCTACGAGAGCGAGGGCTTCGACCGCACCCACATCGACCTGCCTCCAGGACAGCAGGCCCTGATCGAGGCGGTGACCGAGAGCTGCGAGCGGGTGGTGGTGGTGCTCGCCAACGGTGCCCCCGTGGCCATGCCGTGGCTCGACGGCGTAGGAGCCGTGGTGGAGGCATACCTGGGTGGCCAGGCGTCCGGGGCTGGGATCGCCGACGTGCTGCTGGGACATACCTGCCCCTCGGGCAAGCTCGCGGAGAGCTTCACCCGCCGCATGGAGGACCACGCCTCACACCCCTTCTTCCCCGGCGACGGCCAGCACGTGGCCTACCGCGAAGGGCTCTACGTGGGCTACCGCTGGCTCGACAGCGCTGGCATCGAGCCCCTCTTCCCCTTCGGTCACGGCCTGTCCTACACCCGCTTCGACTGGTCGGATCTCCGGGTCGAGGCCTGCCACGGAGGCGCGATCGTGCGCGCGATGCTCGAAAACGTGGGCGACCGGGCCGGGGCCGAGGTGGTCCAGGCCTACGTGCACGACGTCGAGAGCACGGTCTACCGGCCCGACCAGGCGCTGGCGGCCTACCAGCGGGTGCAGCTCGAGCCGGGGGAGCGCCGTGAGGTGGAGCTCCGCCTGGGCCGTCGAGCCTTTGCGTTCTGGTGCACCGCGCGCAAGGCTTGGAGGGTCGAGGCTGGTGCCT
The DNA here is from genome assembly GCA_964532635.1 of uncultured Enterobacterales bacterium. Taxonomy (GTDB): domain Bacteria; phylum Myxococcota_A; class UBA796; order UBA796; family JAFGLY01; genus CALDOK01. Next base: position 2,010 of record CAZHIK010001085.1, on the reverse strand, counting down.
TCGAGATCCGGGTCGGTGCGTCCTCGCGGGACATCCGCCTCAGGCATGAGCTCGTGCTGGAGGGCGACACCGGCCCCCTCGAGCCAAGTGCTCCCGCCTGCTATCGCGAACCCTCCGTACCGTTCGAGCCCAGCGATGCCGACTTCGCGGCCCTGCTCGGCAGCGACCTTCCCGCACCGCTCCCTCCCCGTCCGCTGCGCCGCACCTCCACCTTTGGAGCCGTGCGATCCACGCTGCTGGGGGGCCTGCTGTACCGCTTGGCGGTCCGCAAGGCCGAGCGGATGCTCGACGTGGGCCAGGATCCGATCCTGAGGCAGCTGGCCGAGACCGCGGTCCGAGAGATGCCCATGCGCGCCCTGTCGGCCACCGCCGGCCTGCTGCCCTGGAAGCTGCTCGACGCTCTGCTGGCACTGATGGAGGGCCGACCGTTCACCGCGCTCAGACGCGCCTTCCGTAGCGTCCCACCCACTGCACCTCCGCCAGAGAGCGGATAGAAGCCAGCTACCTCGCTACGGGAGCCCCATGCTCAACATCGGCTTCGGAGAGATCATCCTGATCGCCGGCCTGCTGCTGGTGGTCGTGGGACCCGAGCGCCTGCCCAAGATGTTGCGCATGGCCGGCCGCTACTACGCCAAGCTGCGCCGCGCGGCCAACGAGCTGCAGAACGCCTTCATGGACGAAGGCGACCTGCTCGACGGTGGGCTGGACGAGCCGCCCGAGTCCCCCTCCGGCCTGCCGGCCCACAAGCCGATCCGGCCCAAGTCCCAACTGGACGATCAGCGTGTCCCCGCCGACCCGGCCGCAGCCCTGGCCGCCGTACGCGCCGAGCGCGCCCAGGCCCAGGCCGACGCAGAGGTACAGGCCGTGGAACTCGAGCCCAAGGACGGCAGCGCCGACGAGCCGGTGGAGCGCGAGGACACTCGGCGGCCGATGGACCTGGCCGACGAGCCGGTGGGCGAAGATCAGACCGGGAGGGGATAAACCCCTCCCCTACATCAGGCTTCGGCGTCCTTGGCCAGCTCTTCGTAGACCAGCTCCACGATGCGCGGGAGCTTGGCGGCCACGGTGGACGACAGCTCCATGCTCATCTCGAGGCTGGCGGGCTCACAGCCGATGAAGGTGGTGCGAGGCGTGCGACCGGAGATCAGCGAGGACATGTGGATGACCTCGAGGATCCCGATCTGATGCACGCTGGTCTTCATGCCCTTCAGCGCCGTGGGGGCATCGTCGATCTCGAAGCGGTAGAGGCTTCCGGGATCCGCGCCGCCCTTGACGCAGTCGACCACGACGATGCGGCCGGCCTCGACGATCACGTTCATGAGCTTGAAGCCGTCGGTGCCACCCTCGATCAGGGTGACGTCCGCCGGCAGGCCACGCTCGTGGATGACCTTGGCAGCGTGTACACCCACGCCCTCGTCCGAGAGCAGGATGTTGCCGATGCACAGAACGACGGTGCCCCCGGGTGGGGGTGCCTGGACGGCACCACCCACACCGAGGGCTACGTTGGGTCGAGTCATCGCTACTGGACGACGAACTTCTTGAGCTCGTTGCTGTCCGGGTCGATGATGTGGATGGCGCAGCCGAGGCAGGGGTCGAAGGACCGGATGATGCGGGCCACGTTGATGGGGTTGTCCACATCGGGCACGGGGCAACCGATCAGGGACTCCTCGTACTGGCCGCGCACGCCAGCGTCGTCGCGCGGCGAGGCGTTCCAGGTGGAGGGAACCACGCACTGGTAGTTCTCGATCTTCTTGTCCTTGACCTTGATCCAGTGACCGAGTGCGCCGCGCGGAGCCTCGAAGAAGCCAGCACCCTGGCCCTCATCGGGCGGAGCCCAGTGCTCGGTGTCGTGGATCTTGAAGCCGGGCTTGGTGATCTCTTCGGTGAGCATGTCGAGCCACTTGTAGCAGGCATCGACCACCTGAAGAGTCTCGATAGCGCGGGCGGCGTGGCGGGCCACGACGCCGGGCTTCACGCCCTTGCCCACCAGATCCATCAGGGTGGGATCCT
>CAZHIK010001084.1:0-3356 GCA_964532635.1 uncultured Enterobacterales bacterium | reverse complement strand
GGCGGCGCTTCGCGCGGGCCTCCTGGTGGCTGTTCATCTTCGTCGTCTCCACCAGCCTGCTGGACTTCATCGGCTGGTGGACGGGGCTCGCGGGGCTGATCGCCCTGACCTGCGCGGGCATCGCCGCTATTCGGGGCCGGGGACTGAAGGCCCTGCGCAAGCGGGTCCACGAGGCCATGCGCTCCCAGCACTTCGGTCTGGCCCACCAGATCGGACGCGAGCACCCGCGCCAGCTGCGCCGCGACCCCGGCCTGCAACACGACGTGGCCCTGGCCAGCCTGGCCGCCGGCTACGAGCGCGACGGCATCGAGGACCTCGAGGCCGTGGTCCAGCGCACCGACAAGCTGCCCATCGCCCTGTGGCACCTGGGCCAGCACTGGCTCCGGGACGATCCGGCCCGCAGCCTCGAGCTCGGCGCGCGGCTCACGATGCTGCTTCCCGACCTGCCCCAGGGCCCGCTGTTGAGCTGTGCCGCCCACCGCAGGCTCGGGCAGAGAGCCGAAGCCTTGGTGGCCTGGGGCCTGGCCGAGGCCCTGGATCCCGACGAGCCGGGGGTGCTCATCGAGGGCGCGGAGCTGGCCATCGACGCGAGCACCTACGACCAGGCCGAGGCCTGGATCGCCAAGGCCCACGTCCGGGTCCCCGGCGAGCTCACCCTGCTGCTGGCCCAAGCCCGCCTGGCCCAGCTCAGCCATGATCACCGAGCAGCCCGCACCCTGCTCGAGCGAGCGCGGGGCATCCTGGCGGATCATCCGCTGTCCCTCCAGGCCTGGCGGGTGGAGGCCCTGGAGGCGGAGCTTCCCGGGGGCGAAGAGTAGCCCAGCTACACCGCCACCTGGACCCGCGTCTCACCCAGCACGGTGGTGGTGGTGGCGAACTCGGGCGGATGGGCCAGGTGCTTCTTGACCGCGCACTGGGCAGCGACCCTCTCGAGGGTACCCAGGTACTTCGACGGGAAGCTGGGGGGCACGACGATCTCGAGGGTGACCTTGCCGATCATGTTGGTGCCCGGCCGAGCCTCGTGGTGCTGGATGATGCGGACATCCTCGGTGGGAATCCCGCGCTGGCGGCAGAACTGCAGCACGTAGATGCCCGCGCAGGTGCCGATGCTGCCCAGGAAGAGCAGGAACGGAGAGGGAGCGCTACCGCCACCGCCGGCCCGCACGGGCTGGTCCGTCGGGATGGTGATGTCTCCGAGCTGGGCGTCCACACGCAGGCCACCGGGAAAGCTGATCTCCATGTCCATGATGTCTACTCCTGAAGGGGTTTCACTACGACGAGCCGGTAGCTGGGCTCGCCGTTACGCCGCACCCCGCAGGGTGCGGGGCCCACTACAGTTCGCTGTCCATCCACGCGGCGCGTTCCAGCAGCCAGCCCTCCAGATAGTCCAACTCCTGCTGCCAGCTCTCCCGGTCCTCGCAGCCCTCGTCGTTGGGCCAGACATACTCACCCAGCACCGGCCAGCGCTCGAAGTTTCGCTCGGCGGGGGCGGTCAGCAACGCCGCGCGCTCGGCGATGTCGGCCCGGATGGCGTCGTCAGACAAGGCATCGGCCCGTAGCTCGGCCCAGCGCAGGGCGAGCCGCTCGACAAACGCCGGGTCCTCGAGCAGCCGCTCCCACCAGCACCAGGCCCAGGCGTTGTCCGCCGGGAACTCGTCGTTGTCGTAGTGCCAACCCCGGGTCAGCTCGGCGTCGAAGTAGTCGGCGTTGCCCATCGAGCCGTTGAAGTCCCACACCGGCCCCATGGCCAGCTTGCCTTCACGGTCCTTCTGCAGCCAGGTGGACAGCACGTAGGCATCGACGTTGCGGGCCAGCTCATGGATGAGCAGGTAGTCCACGAAGCTGTCCACCTCGAGCCAGGCCGCGTAGCCCTGCTCGGGGTCCGCGAACCCGCCGCCCAGCAGCGCGGCCTCCATGTCGTTCATCCAGGCGGTGATCCAGTCCAGCTGCTCGGCCGTGATCTCGTCTTGCTTCGGGTCCTCGAGCAGAAGCGCACAGCCACAGGCCTCGGTCTGGACCACCGGCTGCTGCCAGTGCTCTTCTTCCCACTCCACCCAGTCCACCTTCAGCAGGTAGCCACCGCTGATGGCGGGCTCGTCGTTGTCCCCGGGCTCGAGCTTGGTGATGTCCACCCGCTCCCCATCCCGCTTGATCTTCTCCATCAGCACGTACACGCCGCGGTAGTGGTCCCAGGACAGCTCGGCGTTGTCGGGCACCAGGAACAGCTCCACGTGGCGGGTGCGGGCGGCGTAGCGACCGATGCGGTTGCTCCAGGTGTAGGCCAGCTCGTTCCGCACCAGGCTCTTGTCGCTGTAGGGCCCCTGCAACACCCAGTCCTCTTCGGCGGGTAGGCCCAGCAGGGCCACATCCCGGTCCTTGTCGGCGTCGTCCCAGGTCTCGAAGGCGTAGCTCTTCTTGTCGTACTCCACGCTGCTGTTGCCCCGCACGTGCAGCCCTCCCCGGCCGTGGTAGTCGGTGGGGCCCTCGAGTCGAGCCAGGCCGTCGCTGTCGAGGTCCACAAAGCGGGCCATCACCGGGGCCCAGGCGCGGCTGCCGTCGTCGTCCCACAGCTCGTCGGCGTCCACGTCCTCGCCTAAGGTGTCGATGACCACCAGGGGCAGCTCGGAGGAGAAGGCGTCCAGATCGCCGAAGTCGACCCTGGGGGTGCAGCCGATGAGCAGCAGAGGTGCGAAGCGATGCATGGGGTCAAGGTAGCCCGGGTGGTGCGGGTCCCGCCCGGTCCGTTACGCCAGTGGCGGCCCCGAGATCTCCCAGGAGGAGCCCATGATCGAGCTGCTGCGCACCCGCCGGAGCATCCGCAAGTTCCAGCCCACCCCCGTCGGCCCCGAGCACATGGCCCTGCTCGAGGAAGCCCTGATGCGCAGCCCCACCTCCCGCAACAGCCGCTCGTGGCGCTTCGTGATGGTCACGGACGATGACGTCCGCATGGCCCTGTCGGTGGCCAAGCCCGGCGGCGCCCGCTTCCTGGCCGACGCCCCGCTCAACATCGTGATCTGCGGCGACCCCGAGCTGTCCGACGTCTACGTCGAGGACTGCTCCATCGCCGCCGTCCTGGTGCAGCTGCAGGCCCACGCTATGGGCCTGGGCAGCTGCTGGGCCCAGATCCGCAACCGCCGCCACAACCCCCAGCAGGATGCCTCCAGCTGGGTCCTCGAGCTGCTGCGCCTGCCCAAGCGCCTCGAGGTCGTCGCCATCGTGGGCGTGGGCCACCCAGCGGAAGAAAAGCCTGGCTGGAAGGAAGAGGACCTGGGCTGGGACAAGCTGGATCGGCTCGAGGGGTAGGGGCTCGACGCAACCCCCGCACCCCCAACCCCTCTCCCCAGGGAGAGGGGAGC
>CAZHIK010001083.1:0-3370 GCA_964532635.1 uncultured Enterobacterales bacterium | reverse complement strand
GACCTGCTGGGCGAAGGTCCGGTCCGGGGTAAGCTCGTGGGACTGCTCGCCGTAGCTCGGGGAGACGCCGGCGCCATGAACACCCTCAACCACCTGCGGCACGTGTGCCGCTGGATGGGCGCCTGGGTGCTCCCCACCCAGGTGAGCGTGCCCCGGGCCAAGGAAGCCTTCGGCGCCGACGGCGAGCCCCTGCGCGAGGGTCTGGCCGACGAGCTGTCCAGCCTCGGCACGGAGACCGTCCGCTACGCCCGCCTTCTCGCCGGCGGACAGATCTGAACCAAGCACCCAGCCCACGCATTGCACCAGCCCCACACGGAGCCAGCCATGGACGTCCAGCAGCGCGACAAGCAGAACACCATCGCCCAGTGGGCCTTCGACACCCGCCCGATCCTGGGCCGCTTCCATCTCTGGCTCGAGGACGTGGAGGTCCAGTGGATCCGCGGGGAGCCCGCCGCGGAGTTCACCAGCGAGATCTCATTCCTCAATGGCCAGATCGAGCGACTGATGGCCATGATGGGCGCGGTCACGGCGCTGGGCACCAAGTTGTTCGGCCGACACGGTGAGGGCGCCGGGCAGCCCAAGGCGCTGCTCAACCAGGTCAAGAAGGACGCCGATGCCATCTCGGCCTACGCCATGAGCGAGTGCCTGTGGTACCTCACCCGCCACCTGCCCGAGAACCACGCCATCATGGTCAGCTTGGGTGAAGGCCTGATGCCCAAGGCCGGTGAGACGCCCGAGATGGGCTCCAACCCCCAGTTGGGCTTCGGCCGCGTCTACGCCCGGCCCGAGGTGGCCCGCAAGCTCGATCGATGGGTGGTGCACCTGCTCAACGACGACAGCTACGGCTTCGACGACTTCTACAACGATCTGAAGCGCTCCGGCATCACCGTCTGGGGTGCCGCCATCGACACCTTGGAGAACACCTCCCGCTTCGCCAAGGGCCGGCCCACCGGTCCCATGACCGTGATCCACCTCTTCGACCAGCCCCTGTCCATCTCCCGCCCCTACGAGGGCTACATGGGCAACCTGCTGCTGCCCAGCGATGTGGTGGGGCGCGCCGCCGAGCAGAGCGTTCTCATCAACTTCCGCACCCCGCGGGCCAAGGTGATGGAGGCCATCCAGCAGACCTACCCGGGCATCCAGCCCGAGCGCGTGCACGTCTGGTGCCTGCGGGGCTCCAGCCGCGTGGCCCGCATCGGCGGCCTGTGGAAGGAGTGGGAAGACGCCGGTGCCCACGTCATCGATGCTGGCTGGGAGCTCCCCACCGGGGGCGAGGCCTTCACCGAGTCGGGCACCTACGCCCCCACCTTCCTCATCGGATCGTGGGAGGACGAGGACGGTCAGACCCACCTGTTCCTCTGCGACGGCTACGCGGCCTCCGCCGAGGCCATGCAGGCGGCCAGCCTGGCCCCCATGCTGGGCCTGGAGGCCTCCCTGGCCGTGTTCACCTCCAAGTTCGAGCTCCCATACGAGCGGGAGTGCAAGATCATGGGCCTCGATCCCGAGGACCCGGAGCTGGATCTGCAGCTGACCGAGCTCATGCAGCGGCAGCCGAACGAAGACGAAGTGGAGCGCTACCGCGCCATGATCCTCGAGGGGGCCGACGCGGGCCTCAACCTCGACAAGACCACCATCGATGTCCACGACTTCTTCCCCGAGAAGCGCTGGGACGTGCTCGCGGTCTCCGGCTACATGAGCCCGGATCCCTACTCGGGCGCCGATGGCGTCGAGCAGATCAGCGAGGACACCTTCCAGGTCACCGTGCGCATGGCCACCCCCCGGGGCGACAAGCGCATCACCTTCACCTTGCGGTTGATGGACTCCGTCGATGAGAGCCGGCTGGTCTTCAACCCCCTGCTCATCCGCTTCTTCTCCGGTGAGAACTACCTGGAGCGACCGGTGAAGGTCTCGGACTCCGGACGCATCCGCAACGAGCTGCAGACCCTGTGCCTGGAAGCCATCGAGTTCATCGGCTCCGAGAAGCTCAGGGTCCACTTCGACCGCATCCTGCCCGAGGTCATCAGCTCCGAGAACCAGCGCACGCTGCTCGATGTGCTGCAGTGGTACAAGGCCCACCACCCCCGCTGGTTCGCCTGGCTCGAGATCGCTCCGCCCTCGGAGGAAGTGCAGTCCAGATGACCCCCGTATGCCCCCGCGTGTGGATGGCCGTGGCCGCCCGACGCGATAGAAGGCCCAATCACGGGCACCCGACCTGGCGTTTCGGGTGGTGTGTCCGGCGACCATCCTGGCTTCGGGAGGCTGCAGTATGCTGGTCCGGTTCCTGTCCTACCTCGGCAAAGAAGGCTTCGGAGAGCAGTTCTACGGCGAGTACGAGCTGAATGGCGAGACCCACCCGTGCACCATCCGCTGGGCGGCGGAGCCCCGCGGCGGGCTGGGCAAGGACAACCCCCTGGCACGCGTCCGCGACGCCGGCCTGCTCATGCAGCTCTACCCGGATCCCTTGGTTCCCCGCGTGCTCGCGGTGGTGCCCTGCTGGAACGGCCTGGCTGTGGTCTCCGAAGCGCCCGAAGGCATCAGGCTGTCCGAGATCGAGCAGCGTCCTCTGCCCGAGCCCGTGATCCTCGAGATCGTCCGCCAGGTCAGTGGAATGCTCGACCGCGTCTACACCAGCAAGGACACCAACACCGGCGAGATGCTGCGCACCATGCACCGCGCCATCTCCACCGAGTGCATCTACGTCCGGTCCGATGGCACCCTGCGGGTCACCGGCTTCGAGAAGATGTCCACGGTCTGGTCCGCCCGTGCCGCCGAGACTTCCGCTCTGGCCACCCACCCCGGCGCCCGCCTGGCTCCCGAGCAGATGGCCGGCGAGGTCTTCCACGCCACCGACGTCTACCTGGCCGGGCTGGTGGCCGTCGATCTACTGGTCAACCCGGAGCGCGCTTCCAAGACCGCCCGCATGCTCGCCATGTGCATCTGCGATCCCGAGGGCTTCGAGGAGATCCGCGAGCAGGTGCTGGCCGACGACCACGTCGAAGCCACCACCAACCTGCGCGGCCTGCTGCGAGCCATGCTCCAGGAAGATCCAAAGTCGCGCCCCTCGGCCCACATCATCACCAACATGGCTGCCGCCGTGGGGGCCGACGAGCCCGCCCTGCGCGACTATGCGACCGGCCTGGAGATGCCGCCTCCCCCGGAAGGCCTGTTCCACCAGTTCGTAAACCGCACGCTGGAGCTTCCCGATCCCGATCTGCGGCCCTTCCCCAGCGACGACGAAGACCTGGAGGATCCCACCGACGTGGGCGCTCTGGCCGACATCCAGCCCGCGCCTCCCACCCCCGAACCGGAGCCCGAGGCGGAGCCGGAGTCCGAGCCCCCCGCCCCCGAGCCCCCCGCACCGAAGGCCAAG
>CAZHIK010001082.1:0-3370 GCA_964532635.1 uncultured Enterobacterales bacterium | reverse complement strand
TTCCTCGAGGGATTCGGCGCAGCCTTCCCCGGTGTGGGCAGCAACATCGGCTACAACCGTGTGGCCGGCTGGTACGCCTTCGACGCCGAGGTCCGGGACGCCACCTGGCGCTTCGTGGTGCTCGACAGCAACAAGAAGGCGCTCGGCCCGCGCTGGAAGGAGCAGCTCTACTGGATTCCCCGAGCGGTGGAGAATGGAGACTACGACCACCTCATCGTCTTCATGCACCACCCGCTCCTCAGCCTGGTACCCGAGGGCGAGCCCAACCGCGACGGCGCCCCCGCCGAGTTGTTGGAGATCGTCGAAGACAGCATCGGGTTGATGAAGCTGCGCGCTGTCTTCATGGCCGATCCGGGCACCTCCGAGGCCTACATGGTGGGCGGCCGCTTCGGCACCCTCCACGTCAACGCCGGTGGCGGCGGCGGGTTGGCCCACGACGTGCAGCGATGGGGCCACGTGCGGGCGGCCGGCGTGGAGGCCACCCAGCTCGAGCCCATCTTCGACATGACCCTGCTCAACACCTTCAACGAGCGCGCGTTGGCCCACGAGTTCCCCGAGGTCATCATCGACGCGGCGCGTGCCGAGCGCAGCTACGAGGGCTTCCCAGGGATCTACGACAGCCGCTGGTTCCCCCTGCACGGCTACTGGTGGGTCGAGGTCAAGGGCCACGACATGGACGTCATCTACCGGATCTTCGACGGCTTCGAGGGCAGCTTCTCCGACGTCTACCGCATCCGGTTCACCAACGACGACGGTTGGCGCACGGGCTCCTAGACCCTGTCCTCGGCTCTGCGGCGATCCGCTCTGGCGGAAAGGGCGAGGTCCATGCTATCGAGTTGCCATCCCGTCCCCCGAGGAGACACGATGCCAACGCTCGCCCTGCTCATTCCCTTCCTGGCCGGCTGCGGTCAGATCGAGGACATCAAGGAGACCATCGAGGGGATGGCGGATCCCCTGGTGGTCGAGGCCCTGCTCATCGGCGCTGTGGAGCCCGAGTCGGACCTGATCGATCTCGGCGACACGGACTTCGCCGAGGGCACCGCCATCAAGGTGTTCGTCGCCGACGCCACCAGCCTCGACGACCTCGAGGCGGGTGCGCTGGACGGCGCCACGGTGGACCTCAAGTCCGCCTCCTTGGGCACCCTGGCCCTCGAGGCCTCGGGCGGGGGCTTGTACGAGGCCAACGGCGAGGACGGACTCGAGTACTTCGCTGGCGAAGAGTTCGTGATCAGCATCGACTACGCCGACGCCCTGCACAAGGTGGCGGTCACCGCCCCCCACCCTGTGGACATCGCCGTCCCCGAGCAACACGGCGTGGGCGACAACCTGCTCATCGATCTCACCGAGTACGACTACGACGCCGTGCTGGTGGCTGTGCTCGACGTGATGAGCGGCGAGATCACCTACTCGAACCAGCCCGATGGCATCCAGGAGATGTACGAGTTCACCCACACCGGCACCAACGTGAAGCGCCACGAGATCCCTGGCCGGGCCTTCGACGTCCAGTCGGTCTACGCCGTTGGTGTGGCGGGCATGCGCAACGCCGGCGTCGAGGACTACGAGGAGATGAACACCGGCCTGTCGTCCTACATGGTAGGCCAGATGCGCTTCTACCCTGTGCAGGCCATGTGACTCGGGCGAGCTATCGAACTTCGATCAGGTACGGCGGCATGGCCGCCACTCCGCCATCGGGGCCCAGCACGCGGCTGACGGTCTCGAGGGCCTGCAGCGCGCCGTCGGCACCCAGCAGGGTCAGCACGTCGGATTGGTTCGGGGTGAGCAGGTCGCGCTGATCGGCGCTGGCGCTCTGCAGGTCGTCCATCAGCTCGTCCACCAGGGTGCGCTGCCGGGGCAGGCGCAGGATACCCGTCTCCTCTTCGACACCCGCCAGTTCCCGGGCGTGCTGGATGGCCACATCGAGGCCACCCAGGTCGTCCACCAGGCCTCGATCGAGGGCCTGGGCTCCGGTCCAGACACGGCCCTGGGCTACGGCGTGCATGGCCTCGACCTCCATGCCCCGGCCCTCGGCCGCTCGGCTGAGGAAGAGCTGGTAGAAGGTCTCGAGGTAGGCGGCGAAGCGCTCCCGGCCGGCCTCGGAGAAGTCGGAGGTGCTCGAGAAGATGTCTGCGAGCTCGCCCCGTTTGTAGCCGTGCAGGTGGAAGCCGAGCTTCTCGTACAGGCCCCGGACGTTCATCTTGCCGCCGAAGACGCCGATGGAGCCGGTCAGGGTGCCGGGCTGGGCGACGATCCGGTCGGTGCCCATGGCGATGTAGTAGCCGCCACTGGCCGCGTAGTCTCCCATGGAGACCACCACTGGCTTGGCCTCGCGCACGGACTGGACGGCGTGCCAGATGTTGTCGGAGGCCAGGCCGCTACCTCCCGGAGAGTTGACCCGCAGCACCACGGCGACCACGTCGTCGTCATCCCGTGCTTCCTCGAGGTCGGCGATCAGGTCGGCGTCGCCCACGTAGCGGCCACCGAACATGCCCGCACCGCTGTCGCCGGAAACGATGGAGCCCTCAGCGTGGATCACGGCCACCTTGGGGTTGCTGCGGTTGTCGCGACGGATGCGGGACAGATAGCGGTCCAGGTCGATGCTGACGTCGTCTTCGGGCCGGAGCTCCCCGGTGTAGGCCAGGCCGTCCACCAGGCCTGCGGCCTGTGCGGCTTCGGGGGTGAGGGGCAGCTGGTCCACCGCGGCGCGCACCGCGGGCTCCTCGATGCCACGACCCCGGGCGGCCAGGGTGATGAACTGGGCGTAGAGGCTGTCGAGCATGGTGTTGGTGGCTTCCATTGCGGCCTCGGAGGGGCCGGTGCGCTCGAAGGGCTCGACCGCGGTCTTGAAGTCACCCACGTGCTCGAAGTTGGGGTTGACGCCGATCTTCGCGAGGGTGTCGGCGTAATAGGTGTGTTCGACCGCCAGCCCGTTGACGAGCACCAGGCCTGCTGGGGCCAGGTAGATCTCACCGCACGCCGAGGCGAGCAGGAACTCCTTGTTGCCCAGCTGATCGGCCTGGACCGTGCAGGGCTTGCCGGTCTCGCGGAAGGTGTGCAGGGCGTCAGCCAACTCCTGGACCCCGGCGAGGCCGATGCCCACAGGCTGCAGCTCGATGTACAGGCCCTCGATGTCCTCGTCATCCGCGGCGGTGCGGATCACCTGGGTGAGCTCGGTGAGCAGGGGAGGGAAGTCGGCTTCGTCCAGGATGAAGGCGCCCTGCACGGGGCCGTCGGGCAGCTCGCCTTCGAGCTCGAGCACGAGCGTGGCGGGGCCGCTGGTGGGCAGCCCTCCCTGGAAGGAGACGATGAGCAGCACGGCGATGGCCATGGCGATGGCCAGCAGGAAGCCCAGGATCGAGGTCCATAGCAGCAG
>CAZHIK010001081.1:0-3371 GCA_964532635.1 uncultured Enterobacterales bacterium | reverse complement strand
AACCAGCCGGGATCGGTGTGACGGTAGCTGAGCGGCTCCCAGTCCCAGTCCTGGTTGCTCGACGACAGCTCCAGCTGCACGCCGTGGAACACCACGCCATCGCTGAGCAGCTCGAGCATGTCCTCGGCGGCGCGGGCTGCGTGCTGCTGCGCCAACTCCGCCTGGTCCCGCTGCTGCGCGGCCCGCGCGCGGTGCAGATCGATGAGCGCGGCGCAGGGCGCCGCCGTGCGCTCGGCGTAGTCGGGGACCAGCTCGCTGCCTACGAGCTCGGCCCAGGCCGGGTCCAGCTGCATCAGGTGCGCCAGGCTGGTGCCGCACCAGCCCTGGCTCACGGCGTCCTGGACCCGCCGCTCGAGGGGACGCTGGTCGAGCTCGAAGGAGGCCCCCACGTCGTCGTGCCCTTCCATGAAGAGGTCGGCGGGTGCACCCTGGCGCACCAGGTGCAGGTCCACGGCGCGCGTGGCGTGCTGCACCGCTGCGGGGAGGTCTTCCCGGAGCGCGGAGGTCTTTGCCAGGTCCAGGTGGGTGCTCGCCAGGTTGCGGCGCGTGCGCTCGTGGACGCCCGCCCAGGACTCCAGGCCGTAGGCGCGGTAGGGGAGCAGTCCCGGGAGGATGTCTCCGGGAGGCTGGTGGGGTGCGGTGTGCTGGCCTGCGTCGGGGGTGAGGGCCCCGGCCTGGTTGGGGACGTACGGGACCGGCGCATCGGGAGTTGGCTCGCAGCCAGCGGTCAACAGCGCGACCACGGCAGCACAGACTTCGATCTCGATGGTGCGATGGCGAGGGAGGGAGTTCAACACACATGTTCCAACAATAATGAAAATCATCATACCCCAAGGGGCGTGATCCGCGGCTCGGGGCTGTCAGCGTGATGTCATGCTTGTCACTGCGCCTTCGTCGAGCGCTCTTGGCATCCGCCGCACCAGGCCATAGGCTGCGGTCCCCAGCGGAGGTCACCATGCAGAAGGGTCTGCTCGACGGCTATGTCGGCGTGAAGTTCCAGCACGAGCGCTCGGAGCTGGAGCCCCCCGCGGGGATTCCAGCCCTGGTGCGCCGCTTCCTGCTGGCCGGCCGGCACCTGGCAGCCCACGGCATGGCGCCGCTCAACGGCGGCAACATGAGCGTCCGCCTCGGAAGCGGCTTCGCGGTCACCGCGTCCGGCAGCAACCTGGGCATCCTCGAGCCCGACGAGGTGGTCTTCGTCGAGGCCTGCGACGCGGTGGCCGGCACGGTGCGGTACCGGGGACCCAAGCTGCCCAGCTCCGAGGCCATCATGCACCACCTGTTGCTCCAGGCCCGGACCGGGGACCAAGCTGTGGTCCACGCCCACGATCCAGCGGTCACCCGCGAGGCCATGGTGCGCGCGGGCATGGTCATCACCGATCGAGAGGAGCCCTACGGCACGGTGGCCCTGGCCGAGCGTGCCTTGGAGGCCTTCGAGCGAGCCGAGGACATCATCGTGCTCGAGAACCATGGCTACGTCTGCGCAGGGCCCAGCCTCGAGGCCGTCGTCGACGCCATCGTGATGACCCACCTGCGGTTGAGTGGCGGGCGGGGGTGAATCCCGCCCCTACAGGAGGCCACCCAGGCCGGCTTCCTGGCGGATCCTGGACTTGCCGTCGGGGCGCACCAGCTCGATGCCGCGGAAGTAACCACGGCAGATCCACAGCTCCATCTGTGTCATCCAGGGTGTGTCCATGAACGAGCCCTCCGGGGGCTTCCGGCCCAGGGCTCGAAGGCGCTGGGTCCAGCCGTGCTCGTACAACAGCAAGGCCACCCGGGGTACCCGCTGGGACTTCATGAAGGCGGACAGGGAGCGCAGGTTGGCGGCGCTGTCGGTGATGCCCGGGACCAGCGGGATGCGGGGCACCAGGTCGAGACAACCCTGGTGGGCGCGGCGCTGGAGCAGCACGAAGTTCTCGAGGATGCGCTGGTTGTCCACGCCGCAGTGCCGCTGGTGCTCCTCGCCGTTCATGAGCTTGAGATCGTAGAACAGCGTGTCCACGTGGTCGCCCAGGTACTCGTCGTACTCGGCCAGATCGAACTGCCCACAGGTCTGGACCAGCACGTGTGCGCCCCGCCGCTGCAGCGCCCGGGCCAGGCGCCCGGCCTCGGCCATGTGCATGGTGGGCTCTCCACCGGTGAAGCTCACCCCGCCACCCGAGACCCGCCAGAACGGCATGTCGCGGCAGATGGCGGCGGCCTCGACGATCTCGCGGATGGGGACCCCCAGCTTGGTCAGGGCCTCGTGGGGGCAGGCCTCGACGCAGGCGTAGCAGCCGGTGCACAGCTGGTGGTCCACGGGCGGCCAGCTGCTGGTGTCCACCGCGTCGACGGGGCAGACCTCGCTGCACCTGCGGCAGCTCTGGCACCGGGCCTTGTCCCAGCCCACCTCTGGGCCCTCGCGCTTGCCCTCGGGGGTGTTGCACCAGCTGCAGGAGAGCGGGCAGCCCTTGAAGTGCACCGCGGTGCGGATCCCCGGCCCATCATCGAGTGTTTGAGGCCTGACCTCGTAGATGAGCGCTTCGGACATGGGTGGCAGTATGGCACACCCCTTGCCGCGATCCGCCTGGGAGCTACTCTTCCACGAACAACACGGCGGATGCGACGGCGCCCATGCAGTGCTCGGTGAGCTCGCCGTCTTCGATCCAGGCGTTCATGGCCCGGTCGAGCATGTCGGGCACGAAGAAGCTGGCGAGGCCATCCATGTCTGCCAGGGAGCACTGCAGCATGTCGGGCTCCCAGTCGTCGGGATCGCAGTCGTCCGGGCTGGCCAGCAGGTCGGTGTCGATCAGGTGCACCACGGCGGTGGCGATGTCCAGCGCGTCATCACCGCTCTCGGCGGCGACCTGCGCCGTCTCGAGCACGATCTGCTGCTGCTCTTCGGTGGTGCCGGGGGCGAAGAGGGGCTCGAGCACCAGCGGGTAGATCCAGTCGCCGGGGGCGGCGTCGAAGGTGTGCACCAGGGTGTGGTCCAGGCTGTCGATGGTCTCCTCGGCCACCACCGCCCCCAGGGGGGCGCTGAGCAGGGCTTCGTCGTCGGCGACAGCCTCACCACTCACCAGGCGCACCAGCCCGCCCTCGGCTCGGGCCACCTGCAGCTGCACCGTGACCTGGGCCCCGGCAGCGGGCAGGGGCACGGCGTCGCCCCACTGGTAGTCCTGCCCCCCCACGGTGATGGTGCCCAGGATCTGGGCCGAGGCCGGGGTGCGGGTGACGTAGGTGTGCCGGTCGCGCATCCCGTCCACCAGCCCCTGCACGTCGGCGCTGGCGGCCTGGACGTAGGTGGTGGGGAAGCCGGGCAGGACGATGGCGTGGCGGTCGCCGCCGCCCACCAGGCCCACGTGGACGCCGCGGGACAGCAGCGCTTCGTA
>CAZHIK010001080.1:1047-3372 GCA_964532635.1 uncultured Enterobacterales bacterium | reverse complement strand
CCTACACCCTCGGGCTCCTCGCCGTCGCCGGGGCCGGTGGCGAAGGTGACCAGACGGAAGCTCGGCGAGCCCTGGGAGCTCCAGCGGACGGCGGCAGCAGCCCGCAGCAGCGTGTCGAAGCTGGCGCCTGGGTCGGTGCCCAGGATCAACGTGTCGATGGTGGGCTCGATAGCCCCGACCTTTCCAGCCCAGTCATCGAGGGCATTCCAGTCCCAGTCGTCCATGCCGAGGCATGGCGCATCGGCGCAGGGCAAGCTGGGGGGGCCTTCGGGCTCGGTCAGCAGGCCGGCTTCCTCGAGCCTCTTGGCGTGGGCCGAGACGCGTACCCCCTCGGTCTCCAGCCCCAGGCCCATGGTGATGGGGAAGGGGGCGTTAATGTCGTCCTCGGGGGGCGGCTCCGGCGGGCTCCAGCGACCCTCGGTGGGCTCGGCTCGAACCGCGAAGGCCAGCTGACGGAAGCCGGCGATGTCGGCGGCGCGGGCCAGTTCGGCGATTGTGGCGGTGGGGACGTGCCGGTCCACCACCAGTAGCAGGCGCTCGAGTGGGGCGCTCACTTTCTGCTCGAGGACCCAGGGGGTGCAGCCGGCCTGGTGGGCGGCCTCGCCGCGGGCCCACAGCTGGCCCAGCTGGTGGGTGAGGGTGACGCGGGCCTCTCCGCGAGCGTCATCGGGCAGGGTGCCGTCTTCGAGGGCCAGGATGGACGCTCCCCCGAGGTACACGCCGTCGCCCCTGGCCTCCAGGGCGGCGTAGTCGCTTGCTTCGCAGGCGGCGGCTGGGTCTTCGGGCAGCGCGAAGGCCTGCAGGGGCAGGCTCTGGGAGGTGGGGAGCTCGGGGAGCAGGAGGGGCCCATGGGCCAGATCGTTGCCGGATGCGGAGAGAACGAGGAGCAGGGGGATCATCGCGCGTCCCGGGCTGTGGGTGTGGGGCGATGCTACCTCGAGAGCGAACACGGAGGGAGCACGAGGGCGGCCGGGTTCTCTGGATGGTCCGCAGGCGCGTCATTCTCGGGGGAGTGGCGCCACCCTTGGGAGAATCACTCGGAATGCGCGTCATTCTCGGGGGAGTGGCGCCACCCTTGGGAGAATCACTCGGATCGCGAGCCAGTTTCTACGCTTTGCGTCGATACCACGTGGAAGCCTCCGGTGGTCGGGCGGGTCATCCCTGCACCTCGTTCACTGGGAGTCGACATGCGAAGTCCCATCCCGTTCGTGCTGCTTGGTGTCCCGGTACTTGCTGCCTCCGCGGTTGTGGCCCAGGAGGCGGACCCCGAGCCCCCGAGCTCTCAGCCTCCCCTCGAGATCATCTCCTGCGCCCTCGATGTGGTGACGGTCCCCATCCCCGTTCCCGAGGAGGAGATCGAGGCTGCGCTCGCGGCGGGTACGCCCATGCCAGAGCACCTGGGCCACCGCGACGCCGTTCGGGTCACCGTCGAGGTGAACCGCTTCATTCCGATGATGGACTACGGGCCGCTGCTGGGCATGAGCTTCGGTGACGAGCGGCTCACCGGCATCCGCGCCAAGTACTGCAGCTTCAGCGGCATCGCGGAGCGTGCGCCCGAGCGGGATGCGACGCTGACGGCCTCCATCGACTTCGAGAGCGTGCAGGTGCCATTGAGCCGCTGCACCTGGTCGGAGGCCCTCACCAGTCCCTCCCGGGAAAGTAGAACAGCCCCCCGTCCGTGAACGTCTCGAGCCGGATGGTGTCGTCGCCCTCGGGCGCGGCGGCGTGGTAGCGCTCGAAGTCGTGGCCGCCGCACTCGCCGTGGGACCAGTCCCCGTCTTCCAGGGCGGTCAGGTAGGCGCCTGGGATGATCAGCTCGCCGGTGTCGGGGCCCTCGCACTCGATCTCGGCCTCAGCCATGCCGCCGTGGGTGCCCTGGCAGTCGGTCATGAACAGGCGCACCCGGGCGTCCTGGATGGGATTCTTCCAGCGCAGCACGGCGTCTTCATCGCCCCGGTTCTCGATGGCGCGCACCCAGTCGCCGTCGGCCTCCATGGGCTCGATGGTGGGGGCGGTCAGCTCGAGGTCGTCCAGGGCGATGGTGACGTCGCCCTCGGAGCTGGCGGAGCCCGTGGCGTAGTAGCCGAACCAGTCGTTGGGCTGCACGGTCTGCTGACCGTCGGGCCAGGTCCACTCGAGGGCGCCGCGGTCCTGGTACTCGGGCCAGGGCAGGCACTCTCCCTCGACGCACAGGTCGAAGCCCTCGCAGGCCGGCTCGCAGCTCGAGGGGGTGTAGCCCAGCAGGCGGCAGCTGCCGCTGCGCTCCACCTCGCTGTGGTGGTAGGGCTGGGGCCCGTCGGCGAAGCCGCCGTCCAGGGAAGTCTC
>CAZHIK010001080.1:0-1037 GCA_964532635.1 uncultured Enterobacterales bacterium | reverse complement strand
GTCTCGCCATAGTCGAACCAGGTCTGCACCTGGACGCGACCGTGGGGCACCGAGAAGTCGGGCTCGTCGCCCAAGGAAGCCGAGTAGTTGGCGGAGCCGGAGTCCTTGGGCTCGGCGGGGCCGCAGGCGAAGAGGAGCAGGGCGGACAGCAGGAACGGGTGGGTGCGCATGGGGGCACCATAGCCGGTGGTCAGCGCGGATCGCTGCTGGTCAGCTCGACGTAGCGGGTACCCACCACGCCCAGGTCGGTGGTGAAGGCGGGGTAGGGGGCCCTGGGGCTGGCGATGGGTCCCCAGTGGTCCCAGGATGTGCAGGGCTCGGCTGCGCACACCGGCTCGCCCATCAGCAGGCTGGGGACCTGGTACACCTTGACGGCCGAGACCTCGAGGGCCGCCAGGATCGCTGCGAGCAGCGCCAGCTGGGTGGCGGAGAGGAGGCGGGCGGTCCGTCGCAGGCGCGGGACCTCGCCGGGGCCCCGGTGGCCCCGCCAGCGCAGCAGCAGGGAGATGAGGGCGATGGCCGCGATCCCCAGCAGCAGGCGCTCGCGGACGCCCCAGGCCAGCTGTGCCTGGGAGAAGTCGTTCAGGAACCAGGCGGCCAGGATGGCGCGGTGACACTCGAGCAGGCCCGCGATGGCGATCAACAGCGCGCCCCGGGCGGCCAGGAAGCCGGCGTGGCCGGCCCGTCGCGCACCGGGCGTGAACGAGCCCAGGGCCATGATCACCCCGCAGAAGAAAAGGACCCCCATGCCGTGGATCAGGGCATCTCCGTAGTAGCACCAGCTGGCGCCGCTGAAGGCCGCGTACCTCCGCCAGCCCTCATCGAAGGGCACCAGGTCGACGATGCAGACGGCCGCCAGGGCCATGGCCAGCGTGGGGAAGACCAGCCACGCCGCCAGGCTCGGCCGCTGCCCCCGTCGCGCGATCAGCAGCAGGATGGTCGAGGCCAGCAGCAGGGTCAGCATCCCCAGCGAGAAGCCGTCCAGGCCATTGGGGTAGTACAAGCGATGGTACTCGAAGAGGCTGGCGGCCGCGAAC
>CAZHIK010001079.1:0-3378 GCA_964532635.1 uncultured Enterobacterales bacterium | reverse complement strand
TCCTCTTCCTCCTCCTGTGTCTCCTCCTGCTCCTGCTCCTGCTCCTGCTCCTGCTCCTGCTCCTGCTCGTCCTGCTCGTTCTCTTCGTCGGGCTCCTCGATGACCACCAGCTCCATGGGGGCCTCGTCGGTGAGCCAGTCCAGGTGGGCGTCCACCCGGGCCGCACCGCTGCTGCCACCGAGGCAGGGGGTGTCGTCGTCGTCGTAGATCCAGGACTGCACACCCACCTGGGCCCATCCGCCGCCCTCGAGGGGCATGAGGGCGGCTCCGCCCGAGTCACCCCAGCAAAGGTTGGTGGTGCCCTGGGGATCTTCGGCCAGCAGCCACTGGTCGTCCCAGCCTTGCAGGGGGATGTCCGCGCTGCGCTTCACGCCGGCGTCGTCGGCGACGTCCGCGCTGACTCCGAAGCCCACGTAGCGGAGCTGGATGCCCAGCCAGGACTCGGAGGGCGCGGTCATGGAGACGCGCTGGGTGGGGCCGTCGATGCCGTCCGCCAGCTTGACCAGCCCGATGTCGTGGTCGATGTCCCCGTCGTAGTCGGGGTGGACCACGCCGTCGGCCACCACTTCCAGGGCGTCGCGGCCGCCGGGCACGCGGATGTCCGTGCCGGTAGCGAAGCTCACCTCGAGGTGACCGTAGTCGTCGAGCATGGCTTCGACGCAGTGCGCCGCGGTCAGTACCCAGCCGGGCTCCACCAGGGTGCCGCTGCAGAAGCTGGCGCAGGTCCCGCTCGAGCAGACCACCAGCGCGCCGACGGCCCTGTGACCCGAGGTGGTCTCTCCCCCCACCACCGGCACCGGCGGGGTGGCCTTGGTGGGCGCTGCCATGAGCAGCCAGGGGACGAGGAGCAGGGACAAGGAGGCCTCCTGTCATACCCATCGGTTGGCTGACCGCTCCGCTCCAGGTCACAGACATCTCCTTACCCGCGCCCCCCTCACGGTCCCACGTCG
This sequence comes from uncultured Enterobacterales bacterium, assembly GCA_964532635.1. GTDB lineage: Bacteria > Myxococcota_A > UBA796 > UBA796 > JAFGLY01 > CALDOK01. The sequence goes on along the minus strand of CAZHIK010001079.1, from coordinate 2,428 downwards.
GCGTGAGCACCCGCTGCTATGGCGGCTTGGCCCGCCCGACTTGCGCCCCACTTGCCGCGGGGCCAACCTTCGTGGCACCATTCGCCTTTCCAGCCCTCCCCACGTGCCTGAGCAGGAAGAAGCGATGTCTCTACTGCCGTTCGCTCTCCTGGCCTCCCTGGCCATTGCCCAAGAACCCGAAACCCCTGCCGAGACGGTCGAGCCGCCTCCACCGTCCGAGTGGGTCGTCCCCTCGGTCGACAAGGCCATCGAGACCGGCGCCAAGATCAAAGAAGACTCGGCGTTGATCATCGGCAATCAGTCCTACCAGGACCTGCCGAGCGTGCCCTACGCCCGCAGCGACTCGGGCTCGGTCTTCGAGCACTTCCGCTACACCCGCGGGCTCAATTCCTATCGCTTGCGCGTGCTCAACGACGCCACCGTCTCGGACATCAAGAAGGGCCTGCGGCGCGCCCGTGGGCGCGTCTGGCGGCGTGGCACGCTCTGGATCTACTACTCGGGTCACCTGGCCACGGGCATGGACGGTCGGCACTACATCCTGGGCACCGAACAGGCGTCCGAGGAAGGCCTCATCGAGACCCAGGGCTACCCCCTGGAAGACCTCGTCGAGTACGTCGGCAAGGGCAAGCACCGCCAGACCATCATCATCCTCGACGGCTCCTTCGGTCGTCAGGGGCGCGACGGCGCCTACCCGTTCATCGGGCGCGACGCCGACGCTGTCACCCCGTTCCTGCAGACCGAGCACGAGAAGGTCACCGTCTGGGTCGGCACCACCGGCGATCAGGTCGCGGGGGTCTACGAGCCGGTGCGTCACGGCCTCTTCACCTGGTCCATGCTGGGCGCCCTGCGCGGCTGGGCAGATGGCGCCCACGGCGACATGCCCGATGGCATGGTCACCATGAGCGAGGCCCAGACCTACGTCTCCGATGTCATGCGGCACATCGGTCGCTATCAGGTGCCCAGCTTCGACAGGCGCCCCGAGATGGGTGGGCTCGTGATGGGCGAGTTCGACGGCATGGAGCGTGGCCCCTCGCCCGAGCTGCTCGACGAGCTGGCGCGCCGTCACCGGGCCGAGATCCTCGCTAGGACCCTCCTCGAAGCGGATGAGCGCGCCAACATGGACTGGATGCGGGTCCAGGCCCTGGTGGAGAAGGGCGATCCTGCGGCCAAGCAGGCTCTGCTCGACTTCGTGCGCGACTGGGAGCGTCCGCTGCTGTCCGTGGAGTGGGTGCAGTACGTGCCCTACGTGCGCGAGGCCCAGCGCCAGCACGACCACTGGGACGAGCACCTGGCGGCCCTCGAGGCCGAGCGTGCAGCCCGCGAGGCCGCTGCCAAGGCCGAGGCCGAGGCCGCCGCTGCCGCGGCAGCGGCCGGGAACGAGCCCGCCGACACCGGCGACACCCGACCGGGTCCGGAGGACACCGGCGACACCGGTGATACTGGCGATACTGGCGATACGGGCGACACCCCAGCCCAGGCCACCCTGGTCCCGCTGGACGACAGCTGCAACGACCTGTTCAAGCTCCAGGATCAGGCCCTGGCCGGCACCCTGCGCGAGGGCCAGATCGCCTGCCTCGAGCAGCGCATCATCGACGACAAGCTGATGACCGACAAGGAGAAGGTCAGCCGCGTGCTGCTGGTTGACGCCGAGGCCAAGAAGGACCTCGTGCGCTGGGAGGCCCTGATGCAGCGCCACCTGGCCGACATCGATCAGAGCGATCCCGACCTCTGCTTCAAGTACACCATCTACCTGTCCAAGAAGGGCATGGAGAACGCCGACGAGGTGGTCATCTGGGGCTCCCGCGCCCTCGAGCGCAAGGACAACTGGTCGGGCCGGCTGTACGAGAAGAAGGTCTTCGCGCTGCACCAGCTGCGAGCCGAGGCCGGTATGCACATGTGGCAGCAGGCGGAACAGACCTACCTCGAGGACCGCAGCCTGCAGGCCGAGGAGGCCTCCAACCAGGCTCGCGGCAAGGCCAAGGAGTACGCCCGCGCCTGGCTCGACTACGCCCGCGCCAGCGATCAGGACGCCGAGACCGCCCTCAGGCTCTGCCTCTCCGCAGCCGGAGCCATGGAGTACTGCGAGGAGGAATGATGGCGGGCTAGCCCGCGCGGCGCTCCGCTTCGCCCAGGATGGGTAGGGGCTCCACGCCCTGCCTCCATCCCTGCACCTGCCAGACCTCCACGGGCCCCACCCCCTTGACAGGTTGGGGGCCCAGGCCCACGCAGTCGAAGGCGTGCTGGATGAGCTCGTGGGTGGTCTCGGTGACCCGCACCTGCCCCCGGGCGCCGTGGGACTCCATGCGGCTGGCGAGGTTCACCGCGTCGCCCCACAGGTCGTAGATGAACTTTCGCTGGCCGATGACCCCGGCCACCACCGGACCGCTGGAGATGCCCACGCGCACCTCGAGCTGTTGCCCGTGGACCG
>CAZHIK010001078.1:0-3383 GCA_964532635.1 uncultured Enterobacterales bacterium | reverse complement strand
CAGCCCCAGGCCCCTCTTCCACCGCTACGTGGCAACCAGGCCGCATAGGCCTACCTGGCTTCCTCGTCGGTGTGTGCGATTCTCTCCAATGCCGCGCCTGGGCAGGAGTGTGCCCAGTTGCCCTCCAGTTCGCGCACCATGAGGATCAAGGCATCGCGAACGCTTGGGTGTTCGGCCACCGCGGGCGCCAGCAGTTCCATGGCCCTCACCGAGTAGAGCCCCGGGGGGCGCTCTCCCCGGCGGCCTAGGAGTTCGGTTGCGAGTGTCGGGTGAGTGAGAGCCAGCCTGCACAGAGTCTCGGTTTCTTCGTAGTCGAGCTGCTTCTTTGTCTCGAGAAGTTCGCGGCCGAACCGTTCTTCCGTACCCAGGACCCGCAGCATTCGGCGGCGCGCGACCTTCGATGGCGGTGCTACCGGCCCGGGTTGTTCCAATGGAGCCAGCGTGTGGCTGCCAGCCTGGTCTCTCCAGCCTGGCCATGTTTCATCCAGGTGTCCGTGGGCGCCCTCGAGGCGAAGCAGCGTGTCGAGAACTGGGCCATAGACTGTTCGCACCGAGGTCAGGACTTCCGCTCGTCGCAGCTCGTCGATGCCCTTTGGAAGAGAGATTGCAGCGAAAATCTCACGACGCTGGAAGCCGCAGTAGAGCCACTGCCGCAAGAGAAGGACAAGCTCGGGTGTGGGGTCTTCCTCGAGATGATGGGCAAGCAGGCTCGCACCAACGTGCATGGGTGAGGGGAGAAAACCTGCTACACCTGCCTCGTTCGCGGTGCCTAGCAGGAATAGCGTGCTGTCTGGGTCGAGCGACGGATTCCCGAGCAGGCGCTGGACGGCCTCGGCCCTCGTTCCAGGATCTCGATGGAACAGTGCGGAGAGCCAGAACTCCTGTGTGCCCTCCTGGGCCAGATACCAGCGCGCTGGGTTGGGGACCCCTGACGCAAGTCGCGCCTGGATCATCGGCTGGAGCTGCCGCCACACCGGACCACCATGGGCGGCGACGGTACGGCAGACGTCCGCAGCCTCATCGCCCGCCCAGATGGAGCACTCCTCTGTCAGGTGGAGGAATAGGGCGTCTGCCAGGCCCTTCGCGACTGGGTCGGCTCCTTCGTCGAGCTCTACCGCCAGCTCCGCGGCCAGAGACACCCTCCTGATCGTGCGGCCAACCTGGAGCGGACTAGCCTCGCTGGGCAAGAGTGCCCGAATCCATGCGATGACAGGCTCTGGCGTTCCCGCGGCCACCAAGATCGATGCGGATTGCAGCAGCGGCTCACGCCAGCGAGCGAGGGGAGAGACCGGACGAGCCAGATCGGGGTGCCTTGCGAGGTGCTCACCTGCGAGGTGATCGGCAATGGGACGGCTCGCAAAGCGATACCCATCTCCATCTTCGATCAGCAGGCCAAGTTGGCGCCTGGAGCATTCGAGAGCGATGTCCGCGTGGGTCGCCCCGAGCTCTTCGCGTAGTAGAAATCGGATGCTGCTTCCCTCGATGGAACCGGTGGTCAGCGATTCCCAGGCAAGCCTCGCAAACAGTGGCTCGAGACTACTCCAATGGTCTGCTGCCTGCCGCCGATCGTCGATGGAGCCGCCCTTGGCGACCCAGTGAATGAAGACCTTGGTGATCAGGGCTTCGAACAGGTCGGTCCGGCTGGCGAGCGCTTCGGGCTGGTCTCGGGCCACCAAGAGCGCGTATGTGGCGAGCAGTGGTGTGCTGGCAACCTCCTCGATGCAGGATAGCTCCCGGAAGGAATCGACAGCCTTTTCGTCGAGGGCGGCCCAGCGGGCCAGGAACCACTCTCGTGTACTCGAAGTCCAGTTGTCGAGGCGCAGCACGGGCCAACCGGCAGGGGTGGAGCCGGGCCGCCCAGCCGCGAGGATACAGAGCACGTCTTCGCGGCCACAGAGGTTGTCGATGGAGAGGAGGGTGGTATCGGTCGCCTGCGCTTCGTCCATTCCGTCAAGCAGAATGACCTTCTGTGCGCCCGTGTCGAGGATCGTCTTGGCCAAGGCATCGGGGCCTGCCAGCACACGGTGGTCCCTCGCGGCCAGAAGCAGAGGGATGGGGGCTTGGGGGTCGCGGCGCGCTGATTCTGCCAGGTCCCGCGCGAGGCGAGCCACCTCCACACTCTTCCCGATGCCAACGGCTCCGCTCAACGCTATTCGTTTCGTGCCTCGTGCGATTGCATCCGCAAGGTGCGCCCCCAGTGGCCTTCCGACATCGTCCTCTCCAGCTACCGACCGATCGACCATCACCTCGCGTAGCGCAAACGCTGTGGTGCAGGCCTCGCCCAAAGGGGAACGAGCATTGATGTCGGAGATGAGTCCCTCGAGGTAGGCCCGGCGACGGGCTTCCAGTCCAGGTGGGACCGCGACGTTCGGTGGGTGGAGGTCAGCGAGCTGCCTGCGCAGATCGTGGATGTCGAGCGTCTCCGCGTAGCGGGCAGTGGCTCTCACGCGAGATGCGATGCGTTCCAGAGCCGAGTCGGGATCTGCGAACTGGGTGCCAAGGATGCGCTTGGTGCTGCTCTCGAGTTGCTTTTCGGAGCCCGTGAACTCGACATGGAGGGTGGAGAGTCGGCGGAGCGTCGCGGTCGCGCTTTCGTCACCCAGGGCATGGCATATGTTCTCCAGCACGGACTGGGTGCGGGCGCCAGCTGTCTGCACCGCTCGCTCTGCATCCGGTTCGCGTGCTCGCTCCGTGAGGTCACGCAGACGCGATGCCAGGCCGATGCCGCTGATCCTCACAGACGAATCGCGTAGGAGGAGCAGTCGCGGCCGTCCATCTCCCAAGGTCTCCAGCAAAGGGACAAACGCTTGGCGGGAAATCTCCTCGCCGTGAGCCTTCACCTGGATCCTACGGGAGAGCCATCTACCGTCGTCTTCGAGGTCTTCGACGATGTCCTCCCAGCCGTCCGCTTCGTCGTCCTCACGACGAAGTCTGCGGACGCCGTTGGCCTGGCCCCACTGGGCGAGCGCCTCGCAGACTCTCCAGATCGCCACGAGTTCCTCGAACCGGTTCGCTCTGTTCAGTTGTCGCTTGCGGCCGCCGATGGTGACCTCCCCAGTTGAAGTGCCACGGCGCTGATGCCGGCGCGATGTGGCCTCGATGCGCCATAGCAGCAAGAACTCCTAGCCGAGGGCCGAGTTCGGGCCAAGGGTTGAGCGATGATCTGTTCGCCTTCGGATATCCTCAACGCTCTCGGTGAAGTAGCGTTCATGGTGGCTGTACAGTGCTTGGAGGTTCCAGCCCCAAGGTACGCTTCCGGTTGACCACGCCCCCACCGACCTGGTCCAATCCGTCCATGGCCCACGCAATCTTCACCACCCGCGCGGATAGCATCTACGACGACCTCCCCGAGGTGCGGTACCACTTTCCGGCGACCTACCTCA
>CAZHIK010001077.1:0-3394 GCA_964532635.1 uncultured Enterobacterales bacterium | reverse complement strand
CTGTCACCACTACAGCTACGACGGATGGTGGCTCAACGGCGTCTTCGACTTCGAGGACGACGTCGACCTCGGCCAGGACGAGTACTGGGGCAACCTGGCCATCCACTCGGTCCTCTCCCACGAAGAGACCGAGGAAGACTACGAGCTCCGGATCTGCGAGATCATCGAGGGTGACTGGTGGAACGACCGCCTGCCCGAGGTCATCGAGGCGCTGCAGGTCAACCTCGCGGACAGCCAGGCCCGCGACTGGGAGCGCTGGCTCACCTACAAGGAAGCCGACTTCGACTTCGACTACGTCGCGTCCCAGGACGAGGTGCTGCAGTTCCTGGAAGACCGGAAAGACTACCTGAGCGGCAACCTGGGGTGCCCGTGAACACACCAGTCCATCGAGGCCTCCGTGCGCTGGCGCTCGCGCTGCTCGCCGGCGTCGGCGCTGTGATGAGCCCGGCACCGGCGCTGGCCACCGACGACACCACCCTCGCGGTCGACCCCGAGCGGGAGAACCTCAGCCTCGACCAGTGGCTCAACCGCGGCTACGCCGCCCAGCAGCGGGGTGATCTGTGGTCGGCCCGCCAGGCCTTCGAGGCCGCCACCGAGGCCGGGCCCGACAGCCTGGACGCGTGGATGGCCCTGTCCTACACCCTGCTGAGCATCGCCGAGAGCAGCCAGAAGGAAGAGGACTACCACGACGCCCTGCACGCCCTGGCGGTGTCCATGACCCGCGGGGCCGATCCCGCCGCCACCTGGCTGCAGTACGGCTACACCTCGGTCCAGTACGCCGAGACCCAGAAGCGCTACCTCCAGCTCGTTCGCGCCCGCCTGGCCTTCGAAGCCGCCCTCGAGGCGGGCGCCGAGCCGGCCCGCACCAACCTCGAGCTCGGCTTCGTGGCCGCCTCCCAGGGGCGCACCACCGATGCGGCGCGCCACTTCCGCCGCGCCCTGCAGGAGGCCGAGGCTACCCTCCGCTCCGACGACGCCGAGGAGACCACCAAGAAGGAAGCGCGCTCGATCCTGGCCTCGGCAGCCGAGCAGTTGGACGCAACCAGCTCCCCCACCGCCGGAGTGCCCGAGGGCGAACCCGACTGGTTCGAGCTCGGCATGGCGTTCCGCAACCGAGGCAAGCTCGAGGACGCCCGCGCCAGCTTCGAGAAGGCCCTCGAGGCCGGCGCCGATCCCGAGACCGTGCACGCCGAGCTTGGCTACATCGCGCTCGTCCTCGGTCAGCGGGAGACCGCGCTGGCTCACTTCCAGCAGGCCGGCATGGCGGGGCTCGAGACCCGGGAGCGCTCCGACGCGATCATGGACGAGCTGTGGGCCCAGCAGGGCCACGAGGGCGAGGCGCCCTCCGAGGCCCGCTTCGAGTACGGCGAGTGGGTCGAGGCCCGCAGCGGCGCCAAGTGGCTGGAGCTGGCCTGGGAGCGCAAGGAAGCCGGCGACGTCAACGGCGCCATCTCCGCCTTCGAGGCGGCTCGCCTGCTCGGCGCTGACGCCCAGCTCATCCTGCTCGAGCTCGGCTACCTCGAGGCCTACCGCCAGCGTCCGGACCTGGCCCGGCAGCACTTCCTGGACGTCATCGCCATCGCCGAGCAGACCACCCGGGAGCACCCCTCCGACTTCGAGACCCTGCGCATGGTCTGGGAGCGGGCGGGTCAAGCACGCGCTGAGCTGCGCGCCCTGGGCCTCGAGGCCCCCGGTGACGAGATCGGCGAGCCGGTGCTCGAAGAGGTGATGGCCCGCAACGCCTCCGACTGGCTCCAGATCGGCTGGAAACAAAAAGAAAAGGGCAACTACGAGCTGGCACACCGCGCCTTCGAGGCCGCCGCCCAGTGGGGCGCCGATCCCGAGCTCATCGCTCTGGAGATGGGCTACCTCGAGCAGGAGCGAGGAGATCACGAAGCCGCGGTGGCGCACTTCGCCCGCGCCGCGGAGCTCGCCCAGCAGCACGATCCCACCGCCGCTCGCAGCATCACCGAGCTGCGGGAGACCACCGCCTCCCCCGAGGCCTGGGCCTCCCCGCGCCAGGGCGTGTGGGTCGAGCCCCCCACCCCGGAGAGCTCCAGGGACTGGCTCCAGCTCGCCTGGGCTCGCAAGGCCGATGGAGATCTCGAGGGTGCGGAAGAGGCCCTGCTGGCCGCGCTCGAGGCTGGCGGCGACGAAGCCACCATCGCCCTCGAGCTGGGCTACCTCTACCACTCGCAGGAACGCTACGACGAGTCGGAAGAGGCGTTCCGGCGCGCACGCCAGGCCTCCAGCGACGGCATCCGCCAGGCCCGCTCCGAGCTGCAGGCCCTGCAGCCCCTGTTCTGGTTCGAGGCCTACGCCCAGCTGTTCGGCTGGTGGCGCTTCTACCCCTGCAACCGCGCGAACCTGATGCCCTTCGCCCAGGTCCGGGGCTTCTACCACCCCTTCGAGCACATCGACCTGGATCCCTACGTCTACGTCAACGCCAGCCGCGACCTGGCCTCGAGGGGTGAGGGTCCCCTGGGCTTCCCCGTGGTCTACGCCGACAACACCGTCGGCACCGGCGTGGGCGTGCTCTACCGCTACTGGGAGCGCCAGGCCGGCGTGTTCGCCCAGATGGGCACCGCCATCAACCTGATGAACGATGACCGGCAGCGGGTGTGGTTCGACATGCGCATCGGTGCGTACGTGGACCTCCAGGACAAGGAAGGCTGCTGGCCCGCCCCGATGATCGACGGCGACCGCTACGGCGCGCCCATGACCTTCTGCTGGGAAGCGTACGGCGAGGTGGTGTACCTCAGCCGCTTCGATCACAACATCGTCTCCCAGGCGCGCGGGCGCGCGGGAGCCTCCGCCATCGTCACCGGACGGGTCGCGTGGCAGCCTCTGCTCGAAAGCCGCCTGCACAAAGACCTGATCAACGACTACTGGAACAACCTCTTCGAGGTGGGAGCGGTCCACCGCTGGCGTCTGCTCGACCCCTTCCGACTCGATCTCATGATCGGCCTCCACTACGGCACCTACTTCGGGCTGTACCGCGAGGACCCGCCACCTTCCACGCTCGGCTACGCGGAGCTTCGGCTGCTGCTCGAGACGGGGTTCAACTTCTGATGGAGGAGCTCCGTGGCTGACTCGCTCGACCTGTTGGTACGCACCCTCGCGTGGCCGGTCTGTGGCTTCCTGCTGGTCAACGGCGCCGATGACCTGTTCATCGACGCCAACTCCTACCTCCGCGGGCTGTTCCGGCGGAACCAGCGCCGTATCTCGGTCAAGGATCTCAAGGAACGTCCCCAGAAGCGCATCGCGATCATGATCCCGGCCTGGCAGGAGGCCAACGTCATCCAGCACATGCTGGAGCTCAACCTGTCGCACATCGACTACGCCACCGAGAACGTCGACATCTTCGTGGGCACCTACGTCAACGACCCGGCCA
>CAZHIK010001076.1:0-3396 GCA_964532635.1 uncultured Enterobacterales bacterium | reverse complement strand
GGTGGAGCCCGAAGCCTGGCTGGGCTTCATGCGGGGCTACGCCCACTGGCGCAACCGGCACCGGGATGAGTGCGGACAAGTGGTGTGGCTACCGGCTTCGGAGCCCCAACAGATCGTGGACCGAAAGCACCTGGACCGCAGCATCCGGTACGTGGCGCTGAATCCCTGCCGGGACAAGCTGGTGGGCGATCCGCTGGCCTGGCCGTTCAGCAGCCACCGCGACGCGGTGGGGCTGGCGATCCCCGGGGTGGTCCCGGTGGAGCGGGATCCGTATCGGCACCACGGGTGGATCTCCGGTGATCCCAGCGTGCGGGTGGAGGGGACGGACCTGCCCGGCGGGATGCTCGGGATGCGGGAGGCGACCCTGGAGCAAGTCACCGCGGCGGTGTCGGCGCTCACGCGGACCACGCTGGACCAGCTGCGCCGGCGGGGGCCGGCCCGCACGCTGCTGATCGGAGCGCTGGTGGCGTGCACACCGCTGTCGAACCGACAGATCGCGCGTGCGCTGGGGATGAGCCATACAGCCGTGAACGACACTCCTCACATCGGGGAGGCGGAGCTGATGCGCGTCGAGCGGGCGCTGTGCGATCCGCGCTTCGAGGCCCTGTACGACCGGGACCTCTCGCAATCCTGGACGTGGAGGCGCTACCGCGAGCAGCGCATCCAGAAGGGGGCGTACGAACTACAGCTACGAAAGGCGGAGCGGCGGCTGCGGCGCCGGAACCACTCGAAGCGCGGCGGCCTGGTTCTTCCCGCGCGCACAGACAGCAAGTGAACCTTCCACTTCGGCGACAGAACGGCGATGAACCTTCCACAACGGCTCGAAAGTACGCCCGTCCAGCCACAAAACGGTCCTTTCGGAGCGCAACGGGGGTCGTTTGACCCCGCGCAGCCACTCCAATGGAAGGTTCGCTCGGGATCTGTCGCTGTTGTGGAAGGTTCGACCCTGCTCTGGTTGCTCAGAAGCCCCATCCGGCTTTCGGTTAGGCTCGGGACATGACCCCCTTCCCTCCCCTCCCCGAGATCGCGCGGCTGCTGGGCGGCCGCGGCGTCGCGCTCGAGGGGGCGGTGCCGGTACGCGGAGCGGTGATCGACTCCCGGCGGGCACGGCCGGGAGACCTGTTCTTCGCGCTGCCAGGGGAGCGCACCGACGGCCCTCGCTTCGTGAACCACGCGCTGGCCGCAGGAGCCGCGGTGGTGGTGGCGGACGAGTGGCACTCTGCCCAGGCGGAGATCCCGGGGCCGTCCATCGCGGTGGACGACCCGCTGGCCGCGCTTCAGGCCCTGGCCGCGTGGTACCGCCACGCCCACATCCGGCGGGTGGTCGCGATCACCGGCAGCAACGGCAAGACCGTGGTGAAGGACGCGCTGACCGCACTGCTGGCCGGGCACTGCGCACTGGCCGCCTCGCCCGGCAGCCACAACAGCCAGGTGGGGGTGCCCCTGAGCGTGCTGGCCGCGCCTCCGGGCACAGAGCTGGGCATCTTCGAGGCGGGGATCTCGGCGCCGGGGGAGATGGCGCGGCTCGAGGCCATCCTTCGCCCCGACCACGGCATCCTCACCAACGTGGGCCTGGCCCACATCGCCGGCTTCGGCGCCCGCGAGGTCACCGCCCGCGAGAAGCTGCGGCTGTTCTCCGGCATCCCCGCCGCGGGCTGGGTGCTGCTGCCCGGTGACGACCCCACCGTGCAGTCGGCTGCTCAGGGCCTGGGCTGCGAGCGGCTACACCACGGCAGCGACGAGCCCGGCGTGGCCCGACTGGCCTCCCTGACCCCCACCCGTGGCGGTGCCAGCCTGGAGCTGGCCCTGCCCTCCGGACGCCCCCTGGCCCTGTCGGTGCGCACGCGCTCGGTACCCTTGGTGCGGGATCTGCTGATGGCCGTCACCGCGGCTCTGCGGCTGGGCCTGCCCGAAGATGCCGTTGAGTCCAGGCTGAACGACTTCTCCTTCGGGGCCACCCGCATGGAGCTTTGGCGCACACCCCAAGGCGTCACCATTGTCAACGACGCCTGCTCCTCCGATCCCTTGAGCGTCCAGGCGGCGCTACAGGCAGTGGCAGGCCACGTGACCGGCGAAGGGCGCCGCATCCTGGTGTTCGGCGGCATGCGTGAGCTGGGCGAGCGAACCGAGCGGGAGCACCGCCTGATCGGCGCGCTGGCCGCACAGTCGGGCTTCGACTGCCTGGTGCTGCTGGACAACCCGGCCTTGCACCACACCGCCCGGGCCTTCCGGCAGGCCCGCCCGGGCGGCCGGGTGCTGCACGTGGCCCGGGCCGAGCAGCTGCGCGACGTCGTCCGCCCCTTGGCTCGAGCCGGGGACACCATCCTGGTCAAGGGTCCGCGCCACGAGGGCCTGGCCCGCGAGGCCCACGCCCTGTGGGAGTCCATGGCCCCCAACCGCCTGCTCGTCGATCTGGGAGCTGTGCGCGAGAACATCGCCCGCATCCGCGGCCAGGGCGATCCCCCTCCCCTGCTGCTGGCCATGCTCAAGGCCTGGGCCTACGGCACCGACTTCGCGCGGGTGGCCACCTGGCTGCAGCAGAGCGGCGCGGACTGGATCGGCGTGAGCGCCGCGGACGAGGGCTCCATGGCCCGACGGGCAGGCGTGCACCTGCCCATCCTGGTCACCTTGCTGGCCAGCGACGAGGTCGACAAAGCCCTGCGCTATCGCCTCACCCCGGTGGTGTACTCCCTCGACATGGCCGAGGCCCTGATCCGGGAGCTCGAGCGGCTGGGGGGCTCCCTGGACGTGCACCTCGAGATCGACACCGGCATGGGTCGGCTGGGGGTGCGCCCCGAGGAGTGGGAGGCCCTGGTGCGCCGGGTGCTGGGCTCGGGTGTGCTGAACCCCACGGGGCTGATGACCCACCTCTCCAGCGCCGACGAACCGGCCGCCGACGACTACACCCGGGCCCAGCTGGCGCTCTTCGATGACTGCGTGGCCGAAGCCCGCACCCTGGGGGTGAAGGACGCCCTGGTGCACGCCGCGGCCACCTCGGGAGCCCTGCGCTTCCCGAGCGCCTGCTACGACATGGTGCGGGCGGGGCTGGGCTTGTGGGGCATCTACGGCTCCCCAGCCCTCGAGCAGGCCCTCGAGCTGCAGCTGGCGGTGTCCCTGGTCAGCCGCATCGCCCACGTGAGCACCTACCGGGCCGGGGAACGCATCGGCTATGCCGGCTCCTATGTGGTGCCCCGCGACGGGCTGCGCGTGGGGGTGGTGGGCATGGGCTACAACGACGGCATCCCCTGGTCCCTGTCCAACCGGGGCGTGGTGCTCGTGGGCGGTGAGCCCGCGCCCATCGTCGGGCGGGTGTCCATGGACTCCATGGCGGTGGATCTCAGCGCCTGCTCCGGGGCCGAGGTGGGCGACGAGGTGCTGGTGTTCGGCTCCCGCGAC
>CAZHIK010001075.1:0-3409 GCA_964532635.1 uncultured Enterobacterales bacterium | reverse complement strand
CTGGGCGCCAGGCAGCCGAAGGTGGTGTTGTCCAGATCACCGTAGCCGTCACCGTCGACGTCGGCGTAGAACACGGTGTCGCCGCCCTCGTCGGTCTCTCCGTCGCAGTCGTTGTCGATGCCGTCGCACTGCTCGGTAGCGCCGGGGTAGACGGTCGGATCGCTGTCGTCGCAGTCATCCGACGCGGGGAAGCCGTCTCCATCGGCATCGACGCTCGCATCCCCCGTCTCGCCCGGGAGGTCCGTGTCCTTTGGCGGACAGCCTGTGCCGGTCAGAACGGTGATGGCAAAAAAGAGGAGGGGGAGCCTGGTGAGGATGGGGGAAGGGGACATGCTCACTCCGATGTTGGCAGCACGTCTGCGACACGAGATGCACGCCACCCTCGTTTGTAGCGGATTGTCACGGTCACCCGCAGCCCCCGTGTTCGACTGGGCAGGAATAACCATCTTTTCGAGGGCCGTTGCGTCCGCCAACCCGATGAACCCCGAAGCGCGTGATGCGTGGTTTTCGCGATCTCGGCGACTTTCGGGCGGTTCGGTGATTCCCCTGTGTCCACCGGGCTCGTAGCGAATGTCACGTTATGTCAACCTAGGGTAAAGTTGTGGATGCAAGGGCCGTTACCGTGGCATCTGCACTACAGCTTCCTGCCGTGCTTCCCAGAAAGGGAGAACTCCATGCGTATCATCCTGATGTCCCTCGCCCTGCTGGCCCTCTCAGGTCCTGTGATGGCCGATGACTTCGACGATCTCGACTTCGGCATCGAAGAAGACGATCTCGACTGGGACAGCGACGGCGACGACCTCGACGCCGATGAAGATCCCGTGGAAGACGACCTCTACGGCCTCGACAGCGATCCGGTGGAAGACTTCGATGAGTTCGACGACTTCGACGCCTACGAAGATCCGGACGACGAAGACTCCCTGGTGGGCCTCACCGACGAGCTGGGGCTGGACGACATGGTCAAGGCCGAGCACGTCGAGGCGGGCGCCAAGTCCTCCACGGTCAAGCTCGACGTGGTGGGCAAGCAGCCCCTGGCCGACAACTACCCGGCCCAGGTGGTCGCGGTGGAGCGCGACGCGGTGGTCATCGAGCTGCCCGTGCTGCTCGGCCGTGCCCGCGCCGGCTTCGAGGGCGGCGCCTACTGGCTGCAGATGGAAGTGCTCTCCGGCGACACCGTGGTGGCCACCTCCACCCAGTGGGTCGATCGCGTGGGCCTGGCCGAGTTCGGTCCCTCCTTCGCCTTCTTCAAGGTGCTGGTGCCCGTCCAGTCCACCAGCGGCGAGCTGACCATGAAGGTCCAGAAGCTCGACCAGCTCGGCTCCACCGGCGCTCCGCTGTTCACGCGCAGCGTCGCCTACTCCCTCAAATAGAGCGTCCTGAACCAAGTGTAGGGGAGCACTTCATGTGCTCCCTTTCTTTGCGCCCGGACGCACGGGCGACACCTACCGCACGTGGGGGAACAGCCCCCCGGGATTGGGATCGTGGCACACCCGACAGGTGCTGACCACGCCGGCGTAGCCCTGCAGCTCGACGTTCTGGGCGTTGTCGGCGTCGATGGTGGAACCGTACAGCCCGTGGGGCGCGTGGTGACAGACCGGGCAGCGCAGCTCGCCGTGTCCCACGCTGTCGTTGAAGGACACCCCGGGCTGCTGGTACTCGCTGCCGAAGGTTTCGTGGCAGTCCTCGCAGCGCGGCAGGTCAACCCAGGGGGTGCGCTCGGGAGAGCCGAGAGCGGTCATGTCGCCGTGGCAGTCCACACAGCTGGTGTCCCGATAGCTGTGGGTGCCCCGGTAGAAGGGGGTGTCGGGGCCTGGATGGCAGGCCAGGCAGCTGGACTCGAGCTGCCCATCGAGCTCGACCATGCGGTCCGCGTGGGCCGTGTGCATCGCCGGGGCCAGCGCGGTGGCTTCCCCGTCGCCCTCCCAGTCGAAGCTGGGCTGGGCGTGGCAGACACCACAGCGCACCGGCGCGCTGCGGTCCAGCTCCACGTCGTGGGCCTCGACATGGGCCTGGAGTATGGCCGCATCCGAGTCGTGGCACAGGCGACAGCCTCGGTCGGTGGAGCTGGGGGCCACCACCAGGCCTGTGGTCATCGCCGTGCCCTCGCCGTCGAACACCTCGAGCTCGAACAGGGGGAAGGGACCGGTGCTCCCGCTGCCTTGGGCCGGTACGACAGGGAGCATGGAGGCTGCGAAGGCACCATCCTCCAGGTCGCTCTGGCCTTCGAGCGCCAGTCCGGTGAGGCCGGTGCCCTGCGCGGGGGCTTCGTCGCCCAACAGGGAAGCGGCGTGGTCCCAGAAGTCGCTGCTGCCAGAGACCTCGGAGCTGACCTGGGGAGCCCAGCGGAGGCTACCGGCTTGGACGGGGCCCGGCAGCAGATCGCGCTGGAGCACCTGGGCCTCGAGGCTGACCCCCGGTGGCCACAGGCACAGCTCGGCGTAGCTTGGATCCATGGGGCTCATGCCCCGGGTGGGCCAGGCCAGCACCACCCAGCCTGGATCCTCCGGGGTGCCGGTCTCGCTGGTGTCGTCAGGAGGCGCGCTGTCAGGCCCGCTGTCCTCGCTCGGGCTGGGACAGCCGACGAGGAGCAGGGCGAGGACGCCGGAGCGCAGCACTAGACGCATCCGGTCTCGTCACACAGGAAGGTCGCGTCGTCGGGGTAGTCGTACCAGCCGTCGCCAGCCACGTAGACGTCGCGTCCACTGGTGCTGTCGTCGAAGTTGTCGTTGGGTGATCCGGTGCTGCCGAAGTCGCACATGTTGGACTCGACCAGGGTGGACGGGCCGTGCTCGTAGTGCACGTAGACCCCGCCGCCGTCGAGGTGGGAGGTGATGCCCGTGCTGTCGGTCGTGGAGCCGGTGCAGCTGAAGGTGGCGGTGTCGAGGAACAGACCGGCGTAGTAGTCGCCGTCGTTGTCGGTGATCTGGGCGCCGTCGTCCATATCCACCGATGACGAGGTGCCGCCGTAGATCGCCACACCCGCGCCGTACTCGGCCTCGTTCTCGGAGACCTCGGAGCCGTCGGTGAGTACCACGTCGCCGTCGGACATGTAGATGCCACCGCCGAAGGTGTCCTGGCTGGTGAGCTGCTGGTTGCCGGTGACGGTGGAGGCGCTGATGTAGGCGTAGGCCACGCTGCCGTAGATGCCAGCACCCGCACAGTACGGATCGTCGTAGGTACCGCCGTAGCAGTTGGCCGCCGAGGCCGGCACCTGGTTCTCCGAGATGTCGGTGGAGTAGGCGAACAGGAACGCGGTGTCGAGGTGGACTCCGGCTCCGGTGTACTCGGCCTCGTTTTCGGTGATGCTGACCGTGGTGAGCGTGATCTCCGCGCCCTCGGCGTAGATGGCACCGCCAGCATCGGCGGCGCAGTCGGTGAAGAGGGTGGTGTCGAGGCTCATGTCCGCGGC
>CAZHIK010001074.1:0-3413 GCA_964532635.1 uncultured Enterobacterales bacterium | reverse complement strand
GCTCGTAGAGCAGCCGGCGACCGGCCACGCAGGTCCGGGCCTTGAGCGAGCCGGGCTTGTAGTACAGGCCGGAGTGGATCACGCCGCTGTTGTTGCCGGTCTGGTGGTTGGCCAGGCTGTCTTCGGCCTCGAGCACCACGATGCTCAGGCCCTCGCGATCCGACAGGGCCAGCGCCGTGGCCATGCCCACGATCCCGCCCCCGATGATGGCGATGTCGACAGGCTTGCCGTTGTTCTCGGTGTAGCTCATGCTCGCATCCTGCGGCGGCCGGACGGGCCGCTCGAATAGGGTTCGGAGGCGCTGCCTAGCAGGTCTCGCACTCCTTGGTAACGGGGCCGGGTCGACCGCACTGTGCTGCGATGGCCTCGAGGTTGTCGAAGACGTTGCTGGCCAACGGGATGCCGCACTTGCCGTGGCACTCTGCCTTCTCGAACTCCTTCTCTCCGTGGACCCAGATGCGGTCCGGATCGAGGGCCTTGTCGCTGTCGCGAATCACCGCGATGTACTCGGCCATGCGCAACTCGAACTCACCGATGGGCATGAAGCGCTCGATGTCGATGGCCATGAAGAAGTGGCCCACGTTCGGCGCGGCCTGCCCGGTCAGGCGCTCGTTGCGCTTCATGTCGTAGACGAAGGGTCCGTAGGCCGCGCCCGAGAGCACACCGCAGAGCACGTCGACCATGAGCGCCAGGCCGTAGCCCTTGTAGCCGGAGTACAGCTCCCCCCGCCCGCCGAGGGGCAGGATGCCCCCGCCCGCGCGTTCGAGCAGGTTGCGGAGCACCATGCCGGGATTCAGGGCATCGTAGCCGTCCTGATCGATGGCCCAACCCACCGGCATCTGCGTGCGGTTGCGATCGTAGACCTCGAGCTTGCCCCGGGGAACCACCGATGTGGCCGTGTCCAGCACGAAGCCGGGGTGGCCCTTGGCCGGAGCTGCGAAGGCGATGGGGTTGGTGCCGAACAGCACCTGCTTGCCGAAGGTGGGGACCACCAGGGGAGCGGCGTTGGTGAGGGACACCCCGATCATGCGCTGGTCCAGCGCCTTGAGCGCGTAGTAGCCCGCGATGCCGTAGTGGTTGCTGTTCTTGACGGTGACCATGCCGATGCCGTTGGCACGGGCCTTTTCGATGGCCAGGTCCATGGCCAGCTCGGACGCCACCTGGCCCAAGCCGTTCTTGGCATCCACCACCGCGAGGGCGGGCGCCGGCTCGACCACCTCCGGTGTCACTCCGGGCTTGATGAAGCCCTTGTCGATACCCGCCAGGTAGCGCCCCAGCCGGGCCACGCCGTGGCTGGGGATGCCCCGCAGGTCCGATGAGACCAGCACCTGGGCGACGGTGCGGCCCTCCTTGGGGCCCACGCCGTACTCACCCAGCACCCCGATGACGAACTCCTCGAGCTCGCCCTGGTCCACGAGGACATCGGCGTCGCAGCAGCCGCAGGTCTGGCAGTTGGGTTCGTGGGTCCAGAGCGGATCGGCGTCAGGCGTCAGGCTTCCGTCGATGACGGGTTCATGTTCGAGCATGGGGTACCTCCGACGCCAATCTCATCGCATCTGCGGCGATCCGCATGTGGGCTGGACTACCGAAGCGCGAAGGTTGACGCTGTGTGGTAGAGACATCGGGGTCCCGTGGCGTGTCATGGCGGGTGGAAATCCAGGGAGAGACCTCATGCGCATCATCCTCGTACTGCTGTTCCTCACCGCCGCCCCCCTCGCCGCCTGCAGCGGCTCGGATCCACAGGCCACAGCTCCGGCGACCGCCGAGCTCACCACCGTGAGCTTCAGCGTCCAGGGCATGACCTGCGAGGGCTGCGAGCAGGCCATCACCCAGGCCCTGCTGCAGCAGCCCGGAGTGACCGAGGCCGGGGCGAGCCACGAAGCCGGCACGGCCTGGGCCAAGGCCGGACCAGATGCGCCGAGCCCCACCACCCTGGCCGGCGTGATCAGCGAGCTGGGCTACCAGGCCAGCCCCGCCGCCGGCGAACCGTAGCCAGGCCTACAGGCCCCGGGACTTGCACCCCGCGGAGGGCCTTGTAGACCTTGAAGGCCCCGATGGGGCGCACATGTTGCCGCCTTCCCCGCGCCTGACTGTTCCCGCATCAGGCCATCGAAGGAGGGCGCATGCCCCTCGAGACCACAGTGCGCTTCGAGGTCCGGCACCTGAGCGTGCTGGCCGCCGGCGGCGAGCTCGACACCGAGCTCGAACCCGACCTGAGCCCCGAGCAGCTGCGAGCCCTGATGAGGGCCATGCTGCTGGCCCGCGTGGCCGACGAGCGGATGCTCAAGCTCCAGCGCCAAGGGCGCATAGGTACCTTCCCACCTGTCCTGGGACAGGAGGCCGCCCACACCGCGGCCGCCTTCGCCATGGCCGAGCAGGACTGGATCGTGCCCGCCTTCCGTGACATGGGGGCGCTGCTGCTGCGGGGCTACCCGCTGGTGAACTACCTGCAGTACTACAACGGCTGGGAGGAAGGAAACGCGGTTCCCGATGGTGCGCGCATCCTCCCCACCGCAGTGATCGTGGGCTCTTCGCTGCTACACGCCGTGGGGTTGGCCTGGGGCGCGCGGTATCTGGGGGAGCCCGACACCGCGGTGCTGACCTTCATCGGAGACGGCGGCACGTCCGAGGGCGACTTCTACGAGGCGCTCAACTTCGCCGGTGTCTGGAAGGCCCCGGTGGTGTTCGTCATCCAGAACAACCAGTGGGCCATCTCCATCCCCCGCAGGGCCCAGACCGCCGCCCCAACGCTGGCACAGAAGGCCCTTGCCGCGGGCATCCCCGGCATCCAGGTGGACGGCAACGACGCCCTGGCGGTCTACCGCGCCACGGCGGAGGCCTTCGAGCGTGCCCGCGCGGGAGAGGGGCCGACGGTCGTCGAGGCCGTGACCTACCGGCTGGGGGTCCACACCACCGCCGACGATCCCCGCAAGTACCGGGACGAGGCCGAGGAGGAGGCCGCCTGGACCCGTGAGCCCCTCATCCGCTTCGCGAGGTACCTCGAGGACAAGGGCGTCCTGGACGCCGCGGGCCTGGCCGCCATGCGCGAAGAGGTCACCGCCGAGGTCCAGCACGCGGTGGAGACCTTCGAGGCCCTCGAGCCCTACCCGCCCGAGCGGCCCTTCGACCACGTCTTCGGCACCGAACACTCCGTCATCACCGAGCAGCGCGAGGCGTTTCTGGCCGGCGTCGCGGCTGGAGAGGAGGGCTGACATGCCGCGCATGAACATGGTCCAGGCCATCAACCTGGCGCTGCACCAGGAGATGAGCCGGGATCCGAGCGTGATCGTCATGGGCGAGGACGTGGGCAAGGACGAGGGCGTCTTCCGCGTCACCGCCGGCCTGCTGGACGCCTTCGGTGAGGGCCGGGTGCTCGACACACCCCTGGCCGAGTCGGGCATCCTGGGCACCGC
>CAZHIK010001073.1:0-3427 GCA_964532635.1 uncultured Enterobacterales bacterium | reverse complement strand
GGCGGTGGCGGTGGTGGCGGAGGCTGGTCGGCGGGTGGGGGCGGCGGCGAGGCTTCGTCGCTGGGGGCCGCCGGTGGCGTGACACCCGCCAGCCCCACGGGATCCTCCACACCGTCCTGGGAGAACAGGAAGATGTTGGTCGAGCCCTGAGCGTCCTTCGGCGGCACGGCCGTGCGGGTGGGCCGGATGAGGAAGGAGCCGTGCTCGATGGCCTCGAGCATGCCGTGCATCTCCCGTACGGTGATGCGCTGGTTGGGATCCTCGGTCATCGAGGCCTCGAGCACCTGCTCGATGGCCTTGACCTGCTCGGGCCGCTCGTCGGGCAGCACCAGCTTCGGGGGGATCTTGGTGATCAGCAGCTCACGCGCATCTTCGGGAGGCAGGCGGTTGGCCAGGGGCAGCAGGGGCTGACCCTGGAGGCAGAAGTACAGCATCGCGCCGGTGGCGAACACGTCGGTGGCGGGCGTTGGGGGGAGGCCGTCGAACTGCTCGGGCGCGGCGTACTGGGGAGTACCCACGAAGGCGCCCACCCGGGTGAGGCCGTCGGAGAACAGGCCCTGGACCTTGGCGATACCGAAGTCGGCCACGAAGATGTGGGGGTTGTCGCCGGGTTCGGGGATCTGGTGGAGGAGCACGTTTTCTGGCTTGAGATCCCGATGGATCACCCCGGCCTGGTGGGCCCGTCCCAGGGCCTCGAGCACCTGCCGTCCGATGGACGCGGACTCCCGCAGGCTCAGCCGGGTGCGGCGGCGCACGTGATCGTACAGCGAGCCGCCGTGCTCGAAGCGGGTGACCAGGTAGGGGGCGTGGCCGGTGCGGTGGACGAAGCCGCGGTACTCGACGATGTGGGGATGGGCGAGCTCCTGGAGGATCTGGGCTTCCTGGGAGAGGCGGCGCAGGTAGGAACCGTGGTCGCGGGTGGCCCAGAGCACCTTGACCGCCAGGTCGCACGCTTCATCTTCGGTCTCCGGCTCCACCTCGGCAGCCAGGTAGGTCACCCCGGCGCCACCGGTAGCGAGGCGTCGCCGCACCTGGTAGTGCCGGTCGATGATCTCACCCGCCTCGAAGATGATCCCCCAGCCCTCCTTGGGGCGGTTGACGCGACAGGGCAGGTTGGGGCAGACCTCGGGGTTGGCCTGGAAGGTGGTCAGGCAGCGGCCGCAGTAGCGAGTGCGGGGCCTCTCGTCACCCATGGGTGCTCCTGTCCGCACGAGCCCGACACCGCGTCGGTACCCGTCCCTTGCTTGCTATGCTCCCCAACCCCGAACCGCCACCGTCGGGGATGCAGCAGCAGAACGCCCCGACCCGCAGTAGCGGATCGGGGCGAACAGCTGACAGCCGACAGCCGAGGGGTCCTAGCCGTTGACCCGCTCGAACTCCTTCATGAAGGCCACCAGGGCTTCCACGCTCGCCACGGGGCAGGCGTTGTAGATGCTGGCGCGCAGGCCGCCCACGGAGCGGTGGCCCTTGAGGCCCATCAGGCCGGCTTCGGCCGCTTCGGCGATGAACTTGCCCTCGAGATCCGTGTTCGCGATGCGCCAGGTGACGTTCATCAGCGAGCGGGAATCGACGGTGGCGTGGGGCTTCCAGAAGTCGGAGCCGTCCATGGTGTCGTACAGCAGCCCGGCCTTGGCCTTGTTGTGGGCGTGCATGGCCTCGAGGCCGCCCATGCCCTCGATCCACTCGAGGACCTTCTCGATCACGAACACGCCCAGGGTGTTGGGGGTGTTGAAGATCTTGCCCACGTGGGTGCGGTAGTTCAGATAGGTCGGGATGTCGACCTGGGTGCGCTCCAGGAGGCCCTTGTCCACGATGATGATGACTATGCCCGAGGGGCCCATGTTCTTCTGGGCGCCAGCGTAGATCACGGCATGGCGGGCCACGTCCCGGGGGCAGCAGAGCATGTCGGAGGACATGTCGGCCACCAGGGGCACGTCGCCGCTGACCGGCTCGGCCATGAACTGGGTGCCAGCGATGGTGTTGTTCGTGGTGTAGTGCAGATAGGCCGCGTCAGGGCGCACCGCGTACTCGTCCGGGGTGGGGCAGCGGTTGTAGCCGATGTCGGCGCCGGACCAGAGCACGGAGGTGTCACAGACCCACTTCGCTTCCTTGATGGCCTTCTTGGACCAGGTGCCGGTGTCGATGTAGTCGGCCTTGCCGCCACGGGGCACCAGGTTCATGGGCACGTTGAGGAACTGCAGCGACGCGCCGCCCTGCAGGAACATGATCTCGTGGGTGTCGGGCACGCCGAACAGCTCGGCCATCTTGTTCTGGGCGTTGGCCCAGGTCTCGCCGAACTGCTTGGAGCGGTGGGAGGACTCCATCAGGCCGGTGCCCATGCCCTTGAAGTTCGGCAGTTCGGCCTGGACGGCCTCGACCACCTGGAGGGGCAGCACCGCGGGTCCAGCGAAGAAGTTGTGCTTGCGCATGAGGATCTCCTGAGTTGTGGCCAGAGGCCGACTAGGGGTTGACGTGGTTGAGGACTTCGCCCGTGGCCATGAAGTGCTCCACGACGCGCCAGGCTTCCTCGGACACAGCGTTCTGGGCCTGGGCGGTGGAGGCACCGACGTGGTGGGTGCCGTAGACGCCAGGCAGCCCGACGACGTCGTCGCCGAAGACCTTGTCGTTGGCGGGGGGCTCGTCCCAGAAGACGTCGAGGCCCGCGCGGATGCCCTTCTCCTGGATGCCCGCCACCAGAGCGTCCTTGACGACGATGCCTGCCCGGGAAGTGTTGATCAGGAAGGCGCCGGGCTTCATGGCGGCCACGAACTCGGCTCCGATGAGGTCCTTGGTGGGGGGCACCAGGGCCAGGTGGATGCTGACGGCGTCAGCGACGCGGGCCACCTCGAGGATGTCCTCGGTCTTGCGCACGCCCAGCTCATCGGCCTTGTCCTGCGACAGGAAGGGGTCCCAGGTGACGACGTCCATGAACATGGCCTGGGCGATGCGGGCGGTGAGCTGTCCGATGTTGCCCATGCCGAGGATGCCCAGGGTCTTGCCGCGGAGGCCGGCGGCCTTGGCGTAGGCCTTCTTGGCCCACTTGCCCTCGCGCAGGTCGGCGACTTCGTCGGCGATCTGGCGGTCCATGTTGATCAGGTGGCCGATGGCCAGCTCGGCCACGGCGGAGGCGTTCATGCCGGGGCAGTTGGCGACCTTGACGCCCAGCTCCTTGCCGTAGACGTAGTCGATGGTGTTGAAGCCCGCGCCGGCCCGGATGATGAGCTCGAGCGCCTTGGCGGCGTCGAGCTGGGGCTTCTGGACCTTGGTGGAGCGGACCACCATGGCGACGGGCTCATGGGCGATGATGGCCTGGGTGAGGGCGTCGGCCTCGAGGGTCGGCTCCCACATCACGTTGCAGCCAGCGGCCTTCAGCTTGTCGACGAACCAATCGGGGCACTTGTCGGCGATGAGGACGTTCATGGCAATC
>CAZHIK010001072.1:0-3428 GCA_964532635.1 uncultured Enterobacterales bacterium | reverse complement strand
GAAACCCATTCCTGGTCCGCTCGAGCGGACCATCCTGGCCGCTCCGAACCCTGGAAAGCGATCCTGGTCCGGCCGGTCGGAGAAAGTTCCTGGTTCCCAGACCGGCCGGCTCGAGTGTTCTACGGACAGGAGCCCACGATCCCTGGATCGTGGTTCAGGCCTCCACAGCCGCCACCACCAGCTGGGATCCCCACCACCACGAATCGGCACGATTCTTGCGCGAGTTCATCGCGAAGAGCGGCATTCAGAGACGCGACCGACCCCCGAGGAGGAGACATGAGCACGCGACGACCCATTCCCTGGCGCTTCCTGACCGTCAGCGGCGCCACCATCATCCTGATCCTGGCCTGCTCGGGGGCCACCAAGGACGAGAACGAAGCGGGTGGCGATGTCTGGATGGAGGGGAACCCCGGCGAGGAGACCGGAGAGGACGCCTACGACGACTTCTGCCAGTACAACGGCTCCATCGCCACCGACGACCGCAGCGACAGCGCCTACGTGATGCTGACCTGGGTGGAGCTGGACTGTGATGAGTGGTTCTACGGCGTGCCCGAGGGCAAGACCCTGTTCCGGGTCAAGCCCGAGGGCGAGTACGCCCGACCCGTGCTCGATCTGAGCGACCACGAAGACGTGCGCGTGCTCTTCCCCGAGACCGGGCTGCTGGTCATGGGCGAGAAGTTCGGCGATGAGCACCTGTACCTGTTCGACGAGCAGACCCTGGAGCAACGGGACGCACTGGTGGTAGACGCCGACTACAACGGCACCCGAAGCTCCCCGTCGGGCCGCTGGGTCGCGGTGGCCGACAACGACGTCTCGCCCCCTCCGGTACACATCATCGACACCGACGAGCTGGACGCCTTCCCCCTGCGCGAAGACGGCTCGTACATCGAGGCGATGTGGTTGAGCGAGCAGGACACCCTGGCGGTCATCACCGAATCCAGCGACCGCAACGGTGCGGTGCTGTCCCTCTGGGATCCCCTGGCGCCCCACTACCCCGAGCTGGCCCTGTGGGCCCCCAACCACCACTTCCAGGTGGACATCGACTACACCTGGATCGGCGTGCACCCCTACGACCAGCTGGTGGTCTTCCCCGTGGAGCACGGCGAGCGAGGCGACGAGCTGCTGCTGCTCGACGTGGTCAACGAGGATCTAGCTGTTGTCGAGAACGCCCACGGCCCGGTGGGCTTCAGCCCCGAGGGCGACCTGGTGGTGGCCTACCGCTACGCCGACGAGGACGGTGACGGCTACGGCGACGAGGGCGGCCAGGCCTCACTGCTGCTGATCGACACCGTCACCTACGAGGTCGAGGAGGCCCCCATTCCCTTCGAGGGCTACCCCGAGTACTTCGTCACCCGGGAAGGCCGCGTGGTGGTGGTGGCCTCCATGTACGGCGACGAAGACCTGGTGCTGTACGACCTGGACTCGGGGGCCATGTCCGAGTTGGGCGGCCCATCGATGGGCCTCGAGGAGTTCGTGAGCCGCGTGGGCCACGAGGAGCTGTGGCTGGTGGACCAGCAAGAGCTGTTCCGCCTCGACCTCGCGGCCGGCGAGCTCGAGGAGGTTCCGCTGTTCTGGCAGCCCGAGCACATCAACATCCTGCCCAGCGCCGACCTGCTGGTGCTGGACGAGGCCAACGAGACCAAGCTGCGGTTCTGGGATCCCGACGAGCGCAGCATCGTGACCACCGTGGAGCTCGACGCTCGGGACGCCAGCATCCCCTGGAGCGCACTGCCCAAGCCGCGGCTGCCCTGACCGCCAGCGTGGCTGCACGGCACGGCCCCGGCTAGGCTGGGGCCATGGCGCTCCCACCCATCCTGCCCATGCACCCCGTCGACGTCTTCTACGGCGTGGTGGTGCCCCAGGTGCAGACCTACATGGCGGCCGCCCCGCGCTTCGATCTCGACGAAGAACTGGCCAAGGCTCGCATCGGCGCGCTCATCGAAGAACGCTTCGGGCGGATGGCCTACCACTTCCCGGAGACGCTCGGCGTCATCACCACCATGCGGCTCGCCGAAGACATCGGCGATGCCGTCACGGTCCTGTCCCTCGACGAGCTCGAGGCCATGGACGCCGACGCCCTGGAGCACTCCCGCGGCGACCGGCGCTGGCGGATGTTCATCGCCCAGGGATCCGAGATCACGCTCGTGCTGTTGGTGTTCGATCACCTGCTCAGCCACGGCTTCACCGGGCGCGGCTTCCTGTACGCCGCCCTGGACGCCCTGCGGCCCGAGCCCGACGCCCCGCCCGCCCTGAACCAGGCCCAGCAAGCCCAGTTCCGGGCCTACCAGGACCACATCGGCCGGGCCTTCCTGGACCGCGCTCCCTGGGCCACCCACAAGCGCATGTGCTTCCCTTCGGCTCCTCTCCAGGCGCTGGCCAAGGTCCTGGGACAGCCCTTCACCGAGGCCGCCATGCTTTGGGTGGCCCGCAGCATCCTGGACGTGTCGGAGCGCGGCTGGCCCATCGACGCCAGCATCTTCCGCATGGAGCCCGGCGGCGATCCCGCCACCTGGACCCAGCCGGGGATCGGCAACATGGGCCTGCAGCTGGACACCTGGGAGATCCTGCCCCAGGGCGCCTACAGCGCCGGCCAGCCCCCCTTCGGGGACGATCCCGAGGGCGCCGAGCGCTTCGTGAGGTTCTACCAGGGCTTCCCATTCAAGCTGCCCCTGGCCTGGACCATGAAGGCCCTGATCGGCGCCGCCCGCAAGCGCGACCTGAAGGCCGAGCGCGAGCGGCTGGTGATCAACAACCTGGGCCACACCCGCTACCCCTTCTTCCGCACCATGTTCTTCGACCCCGTCAACGAGGTGGATCGTTTCGGGCTGGTGTTCGTGGACGGTGTGCAGGACCGGGTGGAGCTGCAGCTGTCGCCCCCGGCGATGTTCCTGGAGCACTTCGACCAGCCCGCCTTCGAGGCCCGCCTGGCCGCCAACCTCGAGGGGATGCTCGCCGATCCGCGGCTGCGCCGGATCGAAGCTTGAAGCCAGCTACAGCCCGCTCAGCTCGCAGACGATGGGGTGGTGGTCGAAGAAGACGATCTCGCTGACGTCGGGTTCGCCTTCGGTGACTCCAGGAACCACGCAGTCGCCCTCCAGCGCGTCGCTGATGACGTGGTCGATGTTGGCCAGGCCCGAGTAGGTGGGCTCGGCGTCGGGGCCCATCTCGGAGATGAACGCGAAGGCGCTGCCTTCCACGGCGCCCGCCAGGTACTC
Organism: uncultured Enterobacterales bacterium; assembly: GCA_964532635.1. Taxonomy (GTDB): domain Bacteria; phylum Myxococcota_A; class UBA796; order UBA796; family JAFGLY01; genus CALDOK01. The sequence goes on along the minus strand of CAZHIK010001072.1, from coordinate 213 downwards.
GGCGGACTCGTCGTAGCTGGTGGCCCGACCCGGATCGGTGTTGAAGTCACCCATCACCAGGTTGATGGCGCCGCTGGCCCCCGGAGCGCCGTCGAGGTCTTCGAACACCTGCTGGAACTGCCGCTTCCGGCAGGCCATGTCGTCGCTGGAGATGCCGGAGGAGCCGTGCACGTTCACGATGGTGAGCTCGCCACCCTCCACCAGCTCGATCAC
>CAZHIK010001071.1:0-3434 GCA_964532635.1 uncultured Enterobacterales bacterium | reverse complement strand
CAGCCAGATCGCGCCCCTGGGGCACTGTGACGCAGCCTCGAGGCAGCCGCGCTCCAGCCCAGCGGGCACCCTCTCGAAGCTCGCGCGCACCTTCACGAAGTCGATCTCGAAGACTTCAGGGCAGAACTCTGCACAGAGCCCACAGTGGAAACAGGAATCGGGATCGATGCGGACACGCATGGCTCCTCCACCCCCAAGTTCGCCCGCTGGGCGGATCTCCGCCCGTGAGCGACCCTACACCGCATCGACATTTCGCTATCCCGAATGTGGTCTCCCGCTGGGATAGGCCCGCACAGGAACCGTGCCGCGTAGCGCCCCCAGGGCCCCTTCGGCCAGAGCCAGCATCTCACCCTCCCCCGGGAAGCGGTGGATCGGCGCGATCCAGCGCACCCGCTCCTCGATGCGCGCCAGCCAGGGCTCGCTGTGGGCCATGCCGCCGGTGAGCAGGATGGCGTCCACCGCCCCCGCGCAGGCTCCGGCCAGGCCGCCGACGGCCTTGGCCACGCCGTAGGCCATGGCCTCGAGCACCAGCTCGGCGTGCTCGTCCCCAGCCGCCGCCCGGGACTCGGCCTCCTCCAGGTCGGCTGTGCCCAGGTGAGCCAGCATCCCACCCCCTGCCATCAGCCGCCGCTTGGTGGCAGCGAGGTCGAAGCCCGGCTGGCAGGCCAGCTCGAGCAGCCCGGTGGCGGGCAGGCCTCCAGCGCGCCGGGCGGAGAAGGGTCCCTCGTCGGCGCTGTTGTTCACGTCCACCGCTCGCCCACCCCGCAGCAGGGCCACGCTCGTCCCAGAGCCCAGGTGGGCCACGATGAGGCACAGCTCTTCGAGGGGCAGGCACTGGCTGGCCGCGTGGCGACGGGCCACAGCCCGGATGTTCAGAGCATGGAACAGGCTCACCCGGGGCAACTCGGGCAGCCCCGTCAGCCGCGCCACCGGGCTTAGCTCGTCGACACAGACGGGATCGACCACGAAGGCGGGCGCTCCCGCGGGCTGGGCCAGGCGCCAGGCCAGCTCGGCCCCCAGCTTGGAGGGGTGATCGGCCATCAACCGGCCGGCGCGCACATCCTCCAGCAGCTCCGAGCCCACCTCGTAGACCCCGCCCGGCAGGGGTCGGTAGGGACCCCCGCGGCCCACGGCGGCCGCCACCCCCTCCAGCGCAAAGCCCCACGATTCGACCTGTCGATAGATTGCCTCGATCCGCAGCTCGAGCTGCTGATCGACGCTGGCTGCGGCGGCGTTCTCGGCCTGAGTGTGCCGGATCTCCGCCGCGTGGAGCCGTCGCTCTCCCGCGAAGAGGGCCACCCGGGTGGAGCCGCCGCCTGGGTTGACGACCAGGACGCGCTCGCTCACGCGTCCCTCCCCGCGTGGCCGGTGATGGCCAGGCCCAGGGAACGCAGCCGTGTGGCCGCGCTGTCGGCCCGAGAGAGCATGACCACCGGCGCGGTGGCCCCCAGGATCACTCCGGCGCTCCGGGCGCCAGCCAGGTGGATCATGGACTTGCCCAGCAGGTTGCCCGCCACCACGTCGGGGCAGATGAGCAGGTCGGCGTGACCGGCCACCGGGGAAGAGACCTCCTTGAGCGCCGCAGCCTCGGGCACCAGGGCCAGGTCCAAGGCGTAGGGTCCAGCCACGTCCGCCGCCCCCAGGGCGTCGCAGGCGGCGGCCTGGACCAAGGCCACGGCGTGGGCCGAGGCCGGGATGCGAGGATCCGGCAGCTCGGTGGAGGACAGCACGGCCACGCGGGGCCGCGGGTATCCCAGCCGGTGCAGGAAGCCGATGCCTTGGCGCATGATCTCCACCTTGGCCTCGAGCCCTGGATAGGGATTCAGCCCACTGTCGGTGAGGAACAGCGGCCGCCCCAGCCGCTCGATCTCGAAGGCCGCCATGTGGGTGAGCATGCCGGCCCCCCTCAGGCCACCGTCACGGCGGAGCACAGCGCGCAGGAAGTCGGGCGTGGGCAGCTTGCCCTTGACCAGCACCGCGCAGCGACCACACCGCACCGCGGCCACGGCCGCCTCGAGGGCCCGGTCGGGGCTGGCGTGGTGCTCGATGCAGTCCGAGGGCAGCTGCAGCCCAGCGCTGTTCGCATCACGCCGAAGCTGCACCGCGTCCCCGAAGAGCAGAGGCCGCGCCAAGCCGCGCTCCCGGGCCTGGACCATGGCCAGAACCAGGCTGACCCCAGCCGCGCCGGCCACCGCCACGGCTCGCGGGGGCTCGCGGGAGACCTGTTCCAGGATCCGATCGAAGAACAAGAAAGCTCCGGGGTTCGCGGGCCGGGGAAGATAGCCCGAGCAACGACGAGGCACCCGAGGGGGCGTAGCTATTTGCTCGCTGGCGAATACAGCTCAATCTGGTGGAAAGTACACGAATCCACAGGTATAGAAACGCGCATGAGACTGGCGTCCCTGCTCATCACCGCCGCCGAGCGCCTCGGTCCCCTCCGGAGCGGACGGGCCATCGTGTTCGGCAGCGCCCCCCTGGCGCTTGCAGGCCTGCCGCGCCAGCCCCGGGATCTCGACCTGTTCGTTCCAAGAGATCTCTACGACGAGCTGCTCGAGGACGAACTTCCCGAGCACCAGGACGCCGAGGGCCACCGCTTCCTGCAGCTGGCCGACAGCATCGAGATCTGGGCCAGCTTCCCGGGGATCAGCTGGGAGCAGGTGGCCGGCCGCGCACGGCTGGATCCGCGCACCTGCGGCCTGCGGGTGGCCGAGCTGGCCGGCGTGCGGCTCTACAAGGCCGCTCTGGGGCGGCCCGTAGACCTCGAGGACATCCGCCTCATCGACGCCCTGCTGGGCCCATTCCCCCTCGAAGACGACCCCACCGAGACCGAAGCGGTGCTCTGACGACTACAACGGCGCCAGCTTCGCCGTGAAGTGCCGCAGCCAGGGGGCCTGCTCGGTCACGCGGAAGCCGCGCAGCTCGGCGGCACGGGCCGCTACCCGGGCGATGACCTCACCCACGAAGTCCACGTGGCTCTGGGTGTAGGTGCGGCGCGGGATGGCCAAGCGCACAAGCTCCATGGCGGCGGGCTCGAAGCTGCCGTCGGGCAGGTCGCGGCCGAACATCAGCGAGCCGATCTCCACACCGCGCACTCCGCCCTCGAGGTACAGCGCCACGGCCAGGGCCTGGGCCGGAAGCTCGTGGGCGGGGATGTGGGGCAGCAGCTGGGCAGCGTCGAGGTAGACCGCGTGGCCGCCCGGGGGCTGCACGATGGGCACGCCGGCGGCCACGGCCTTGTCGGCCAGGTAGGCGGTGGAGCGGATGCGGTACTGCAGGTAGTTGGGGTCGAGCGCTTCCATCAGGCCGGTGGCCATCGCTTCCATGTCGTAGCCGGCCAGCCCGCCGTAGGTGGGGAAGCCTTCGGTCAGGATCAGCAGGTTGCGGCACTCCTGGGCCAGCTCCGGGTTCTTCATGGCCAGGAAGCCGCCGATGTT
>CAZHIK010001070.1:0-3437 GCA_964532635.1 uncultured Enterobacterales bacterium | reverse complement strand
GGTAGGTGCTCTGGTGGGGCTCGAGCCCAAGGGCGCCGAGGATGGCCGCGTGGCCCGAGCGCTTCATGTGGAGGATGGCCAGGTAGTCGATGTCCTCGATCCCCAGCCCCCCCTGCTCGAGGGACTCGCGGATCACGCTCATGAAGTTGGGATGGGAGCGCTCCCCCAGCAACCTGCGCATGCCCGGTTGATCGGTGACGTCCAGGCAGCGGTCGGCGTCCTCGAGGTTGTGCGCGCGCACGGGGCTGGCGGTGCCGCCGTGTCGGGCGAGCACGTGACGGCTGAGCTCCCCGTCACTGATGAGGGAGACACCCAGCAGCTCGTTCCTCGCGCAGCCCTTTTCCAGGATCGCGGCTCCGCCGCCCGGTGCCAGGTTGTACATGAAGCTGACACGGGGATTTTCGTAGTCGATGAGATCGCCATTCCGGTAGCCGCCGCAGAGCAGCACCCGCTCCAGCCCGGGCTCGGCCAGCAGCAGGGCGCGGGCCAGGCGCAGGCCTGCAGGGAAGCTCGAGCACTTCTGCATCACGTCCAGGGCCCAGGCCCGGCGCGCCCCGATGCGCTGCTGGATCCAGATGCCCGAGGTGGTCATCGGGTACTCCCGCAGCTCGTCGCCGATGCACAGGATGGCGTCCACGTCTTCCGGGGCCAGCCCGGCGCGCTCGAGGCAGCGCTCCGCCGCCCTGGCGCCCATCTCCTGCACCCCGTCGTCGGGACCAGGTACGGCGATCTGCTCGATGCCGAGCTTGTCGCGCACGGCCTCTGCCGTCCAGTTGCCGCCGGTCAGCGCGGCGATCTCCTCCGCGCTGCGGCGGTCCTCCGGGACGTAGGTCGCGAATGCTCGCATTCCAATTTGCGTGTCAGCCGACATGGTTCAGGGCCTCCCGGCACAGGCTGGGCTTGTGGGCCTTGCCGCTGGCGTTGCGGGGCAGGTCGTCCACACACACGAAGCGCTTGGGCACCTTGTAGGGAGCCAGCCGCTCCCGCAGCCAGGGCTTGACCACGGCGGCATCGAAGCTGCCGTTGCGAGGCACCACGAAGGCGCAGCCCACCTCGCCCCAGCGGGAGTCGGGCATCCCCACCACCGCGCACTCGGCCACGTCCGGGTGGGCTCCCAAGGCCACCTCGACCTCGGCCGGGTAGACGTTCTCGCCTCCGGAGATGAACATCTCCTTCTTGCGGCCCGCCACGTAGAAGAAGCCGTCATCGTCGCACTTGACCAGGTCGCCGGTGCGGAACCAACCGTCGGTCAGGGCGGCCTCGGTCGCCTCCGGATTGTCGTGGTAGCCCAGGCAGACGTGGGGACCCGCGAGCCACAGCTCGCCCACCTCACCCGGCTCGGCGTCACTCTCGCCCACCACCACCCGGGCCTGGCTGTAGGGCATGGGCTTGCCCACCGACCCGGCCCTGGCGAGGGCCTCGTGGGGGGGCAAGAAGAAGCAGTTGGGGCCCACCTCGGTCATGCCGAAGCCCTGGGTGAGGACCAGGCCTCGCCGCTGATACCGGCGGATCGCGGCGACGGTCAGCGGCGCACCTCCACACAAGCACAGACGGATCGAGGAGAGGTCCCGGGCCTCGAAGTCCGGGTGCTCAGCGAGCATCTGGAACGTAGTGGGCACACCGAAGATGGCACTGATGCGGCGCTGCTCCACCTCGGCGAGTACCCGCCCGGCGTCGAAGGCCTCGTGGATCACCACGTGGCCACCACACTGGAACAGGGGCATGGCCAGCACGTTGATGGCTCCGGTGTGGAACAGCGGGGTGTAGAGCACCGTGGCGTCATCGCCGGTCAGGTCGAAGGCCAGCTGGGTGTTCACCGCGTTCCAGAACAGCTGTCGCGCCGGCAACACCGCAGCCTTGGGCAGACCCGTGGTGCCGGAGGTGAACAACAGCACGGCCGGATCCTCCATGCCCCGGGGGGCCAGCGCACGGCGGGTGGGAAGACCGGCGGGAGCGGCCGGCTCGGCCTCCAGGGCCTCGAGGGCCAGGGGCGCGCGGGCCAGGGGGTGCTCCATGGCGTCGGTGGTGGCCCGGCTGCCCTCGTCCACCAGCAGCACCCGGGCCCCGCACAGCCCCAGCAGGGCGTCCAGCTCGGTGGGGGCCAGGCGGAAGTTCAGAGGCGCGAGCACCACGCCCGCCCGCAAGCAGGCGAACATCAGCTCGAAGAAGCAGATGTGGTTGTTGGCCAGCACGGCCGCGCGCTCGCCGGGCTCGAGGCCCAGGTCGTCCACGAGCCAGCGGGCTGTGCGGGCCACGCGGACCTCCAACTCGGCCCAGCTCCAGGTGACGTCGCCGTGGCTCAGCGCAGGCCGCGCGGGGGTGTAGGAGCCCCAGCGAGCGGGGTGATCCACGGGGCAGAGGCGCTGGTCCCAGCTCATCGCGCCGCGTCCCGGCTCGCGGCGGCCACACACTCCGTGGCATCGACGCTCCAGTCCAGGGCCTTCGTGCCCAGATCGTGGGCCTGTTGGCAGCTGTCACGCCAGGTGTCCAGCACCGCGCGCTGCACGCCCAGGCTCACTCGGGCGGCCTGCCAGGGATCCATCAGGGATGGATCGAGGACCGGCGGGATCATCCGCCGCCAGGTCTCGAGGGCTTCGTTCCAGACATCGGCCTTCATGGACGCCTCCTTGCTGCACGGCAACATAGCTCCCGTGCTGCAACGCGTCAAGACCCCGATGCTGCCTCGCAACAAGGACCCCAGGCAGCTGCGCTGCCATGGGCGAACGAGGCTACGAGAAGAGCACCCGACAGATGATGACAGCGCCGATGATTCCGGCCAGATCAGCACTCAAGGCAGCGATCATCCCGTGACGCCAGCGGCTGACACCCACCGAACCGAAGTAGACCGCCAGCACGTAGAAGGTGGTCTCCGTGCTGCCCTGCAGCGTAGAGACCAGGTAGCCCACGTAGGTGTCGGGCCCGTAGGCTTCCATGGTGGCGGCCATGATCCCGTAGGCTCCTGAACCCGACAGTGGACGCAGCAAGGCCATGGGCAGGGCCTCGGCGGGCATTCCAAGGGGCTCTGTGAACACCCCCAGGGTGTTGACCATGGCGTCCAGCGCACCGCTGGCCTTGAACATGCCCACAGCCACCAGGATGGCCACCAGGTACGGGATGATCTTCTTGGCCACATCCCAGCCGTCCTTGGCGCCGACGATGAAGACCTCGTAGACCTTGACCCCTCGGGCCACGCCCACGCCGAGCATGCCCAGGATGAGGGTGGGGATGATCCAGGTCGACACCGTCTGGCCCCACAGCACAGCAGCCACCACCAGCACTGCCATGCCGACGATCACGCCGATGAAAGGCAGCAGGCTGTCGGAGGCTTCCTGGCTGAGGTCGCCGTCGCCTTTCTGCTTCAGGGCCATTCCCTCGACGTTCATCGGAGGTGCCGTGCGGGAGAAGTAGGGCACCTTCTCGAGCAGCTTGCAGACGGT
>CAZHIK010001069.1:0-3443 GCA_964532635.1 uncultured Enterobacterales bacterium | reverse complement strand
GGCCATCCAGCTCGCCAAGCTCGAGATGGAGGACGGGCTCTGCAAGCGCCTGAACCTCTTCCGTGTCGAGAGCCCGCTGATCATGGAAAAGGCCAGCGGCATGAACGACTACCTCGACCGCGACGGCTCTCGCACCCCCATCGACTTCCCCGCCGGCCTCGGGCTCGAGAAGCGTATCGAGGCCCAGGTGGTGCAGGCCGCCACCAAGTGGAAGCGCTTCGCCCTGCAGCAGTTCCTCTGCGACAAGCACGAAGGTGTCTACACCGACATGCGCGCCGTCCGGAAGGACTACTTCCTGGATCACGACCACAGCTCCTACGTCGATCAGTGGGACTGGGAGCGCGTGATCGACCCGGCCGATCGCAACCTCGACTACCTCAAGGAGACCGTCCGCGCCCTGTGGGCCACCTTCCTGCAGGCCGACGCCGCCTGCCGCAAGGAGTTCCCGGTCCTCGCCGAGAAGCTCGCTCCCCTGCCCAAGGAGCTGGTCTTCCTGCACGCCGAAGAGATCCTGGCCAGGTACCCCACGATGCCCCGCAAGCAGCGCGAGACCCAGATCGTCAAGGACATCCCCGGTGTGTTCATCATCGGCATCGGCGCCATCCTCAAGGACGGCTACCCCCACGAGATGCGCGCGGCCGACTACGACGACTGGTGCACCCCCACCATCAAGGGCCCCGACGGCGACCAGTACTACGGCCTCAACGGCGACATCCTGATGTGGAACCCGGTCACCAAGCGCCGCCACGAGCTGTCCTCCATGGGCATCCGCGTCACCAAGGAGACCCTGGTCCAGCAGCTCACCGAGACCAAGCAGCTCGACTTCCTCGAGCTGCCGTACCACAAGATGATCCTCAACGACGAGATCCCGCAGTCCATCGGCGGCGGCATCGGCCAGTCCCGCACCTACCAGTACCTGCTGGGCAAGGCCGCGCTGGGCGAGTGCTCCGTCACCATCTGGCCCGAGCAGCTGCACGAGGCCTGCGAGGCCAAGGGCATCCACCTGCTCCGCTAGGTCCCGCACGCTCCGGCCGCCCCGGCGGTCCCACACAGGCCCAGCCCTTCACGGGGCTGGGCTTTGTGTTTTCGGGAAGGTCCGCCAGCTTGTCTGGGTTAGTGTCACGTTGTCGAACGACTTGACAGGGTGGCATCATGGCGAGCACGGACACGATCCTGGTGGTGGACGACGAGCAGGCCAACCGGCAGGTCCTGGCCCGAATCCTGGCCCGGGAGGGCTACGAGGTGGAGCAGGCCGAGGATGGCCGGCAGGCCCTGGACAGGCTTCGCTCTGGCGGTGTCGAGCTGGTGCTGACCGATCTCAAGATGCCTGGAATGGATGGCCTCGAGCTGCTGCAGGCGGTCCGTGCCCTGGACCAGGATGTCGAGCTCATCGTCATGACCGCCTACGGCACCGTCGAGGCTGCGGTGGGGGCCATGAAGGACGGGGCCTACGACTTCATCACCAAGCCCCTGCGCCGGGTCGAGCTGGTCACCACCGTGCGCAAGGCCCTCGAGAAGCGCCACCTGGCCTCCGAGAACCGGCGCCTGCGCGCACGGCTGGCGGAGAGTGACGAGGTGATCGGTCGCTCGTCCGCCATGCGGCGGTTGCTGCAGGAGATCGAGCAGGTGGCCCCCTCGGAAGCCTCGGTGCTCCTGGAGGGTGAGAGCGGCACCGGCAAGGGCCTGCTGGCACGGCGCATCCACGCCGCCAGCCCTCGCGGAGGAGGACGCCTGGTCACCGTCAACTGCGCCGCCATCCCGGAGACCCTCCTCGAGAGCGAGCTGTTCGGCTACGAGCAGGGCGCCTTCACCGGGGCCAGAGGCCGGAAGGAGGGGCGCTTCGACATCGCCCGCGGAGGCACCCTGTTCCTGGACGAGGTCACGGAGATGTCCCTGGGCACCCAGGTGAAGCTGCTTCGGGTTCTGCAGGAGGGGGAGTACGAGAGGGTGGGCGGCACCCGCACCCTCGAGGCGGACTGCCGCATCCTTAGCGCCACCAACCAGGACCTGGACCGCGCCGTGGCCGAAGGGCGCTTCCGCGAGGACCTCTACTACAGGCTCAACGTCATTCGGCTGCGGGTGCCCCCCCTGAGCGAGCGCCCCGAGGATGTGCCGCTGCTCGCTCAGTTCTTCCTGGCCCGCTACGCCACCAAGAACCGCAAGGAGCTGGCAGGCTTCACCGACGAAGCCCTCGACGCCTTGTCGGGCTATCGCTGGCCCGGAAACGTGCGGGAGCTCGAAAACGTGGTGGAGCGCGCGGTGGTGTTGAACCGCGGGGTGCAGGTGAGCCTGGACAGCCTGCCGGAGCAGGTGCGTCAGGGACGAGGAGCTCGCATGATGTTGAGCTTCCGCGTGGGTACACCCATCAAGGAGATGGAGCGGGCCATGATCGAGTCCACGCTGCGCTTTGCGGGTGGCGACAAGAACCTGGCGGCCAACCTGCTGGGAATCACCGCCCGCACCATCTACCGGCGCGAAGCGGAGTGGGCCCGGGATGGGGGCGCGGTCGAGCCGGAAGCCGAAGTGGAGCTGGACGGGGGTGAGAACGACTGACCCCTGGCGTCAGCCTCCCACCGGGTGCTCGCCAGTGAGGTCCAGGATGCCATCCCAGCCTTCGGGAGTGCCGAACTGCAGCAAGCGGCCGCAGTGCTGCTCGTAGAAGCGAGCGGCGAGATCCTCGGGGTCTTTGGCGCGTACGGCGCGGAAGGTACGCTCGGCGCGAGCCAGCTCGCCATCAGAGAACTGTGCCACCGCCTTCTCGAACTGCGCCTTGGTGGCCAGCTTCCGGGCCCGGCGCTCCATGCGCTCGCCCTCGAAGACGTCGTAGGCGTCCACAGCGCGCAGCTTGCCCTTGAGCAGCACCCTGCCGAGGCGGCGGGAGGCCATGGCGTGGTCCTTGCCGAGCAGGTCGAGCACATCACCAGAGGCGATCACGGGCACGGCGAAGTGCTTGGTGAGGGTCTCGAGGCGGGAGGCCAGGTTCACGTCGCTCGAGATCACCGTGCCGTCCATGCGCTCCTGCTCGCCCACCGTGCCGAGCATGATGTTGCCGTAGTGGATGCCGATGCCCAGGCCGATGGGCTTGTAGCCGACCTTGGCGCGGTGGCCGTTGTAGCGGTGCAGCTCGCGGTTCATGCCCACCGCTGCGCGCACAGCGTCTGCGCCGTTGTCGGGGAAGATGGCCATCATACCGTCGCCCATGTACTTGTCGATGAAGGAGCCGAACTTGCGGATGATGGGTCCGATGGGACCGAGGTAGGAGTTGATGAAGTTGAAGTTCTCCCGGGGGCTCATGTTCTCGGAGATGGTGGTGAAGCCGCGGATGTCGGCGAAGAGGACCGACATGTTGCGCTGGACCTGGTCTCCGCGGACCACATCCTCGATGCGCTCCTTGCCCAGCAGCCGCAGGAACTCCCGTGGCACGAAGCGAGCGTAGGCCTTGT
>CAZHIK010001068.1:0-3445 GCA_964532635.1 uncultured Enterobacterales bacterium | reverse complement strand
CGCGCCATACGTCCGGGGTCAGCGATGAGCCCCCGCGTTCGGCGCGCTCTCCGCGTAGCGTGAGCGCAACTGCGGCCGGTCGCTGGGCATAGCGCCAGCGGCGTTATTCCCTGCAGCCTCCTAGCTGCCGGCTCTCACACCTCGGCCACGTAGACGATCACGGCGGTGACGTTGTCGTCGCCGCCGGCGTCGAGGGCGGCGCGCACCAGGGCGTCGGGGAGCTCGGGGGCGTCGTGGGCCTCGAAGACCGCGGTGAGCTCGCCGTCGTCCAGGGGATCGGTGACGCCGTCGGAGCAGAGCATGAAGATGTCGCCTTTCTCTACCGGGCGGGTGGAGGAATCGGGCTCGACCGGTCCGTGGAAGCCCACGCTCTGGGTGAGGATGTTCTTGTGGGGCACCACTCGGGCGAGATCGGGGGTGATGCGCCCGGCGTCGAGCTCCATCTGGACCACGGTGTGGTCGCGGGTGAGTCGCTGCAGCCGGCCGTGGCGGTACAGGTAGATGCGCGAGTCGCCCACGTGGGCCAGGTGCGCCATGCCGTCTTCGATCAACAGCAGGCACAGCGTGGTGCCCATGCCGGCGTAGGCGGGGTTGGCCAGCGCTTCCTGGCGGATGCGCAGGCTGGCCTGGTTCATGGCGTAGCGCATGCGCTCGCGCAGCATGTCCGGGTAGTCCTCCACCACGCGGTCCAGGCGAGTCTCGTCGGGATCGAGCTCCCCCAGGATGATGTCGCGCACGGTGTCGACCGCCAGCTGCGCGGCGATCTCGCCAGCTGCGTGTCCCCCCATGCCGTCGGCCAGCAAAAACAGGCCGTCATCCTCGCGAATGGCGAAGTAGTCTTCGTTCTGCTCCCGAACGGGTCCGGGATCGGTAAGGGCGTAGGCCTCTGTGCGCATTCGGGACCCCAGGGCAGGACGAGCAGGTCGGCTCTTGCTCTCGGAACCGGCTGTCATTAACGCAACAATACGGCCCGGGCAGGTGCAGTCCTGTACCTCGCGCCGACTCGGCCACATCCCTACGCCCCATTCTTCCTGCACCAGCCATCGTATCGAGCCTAGAACGGTGGCTATTCACGGAACCTCTGTGCCAGCTCGCTTCCCATCCACGGATCCTGGTGTCGGCGACCGCGTCGGCGGCTTTCAGATCACGGGCTTGCTGGGCCGTGGTGGCATGGCGGTGGTCTACGCTGTGCGCCATCTCGAGTCGGGACGCAGCTACGCCCTCAAGTTGCTGCTCGCTCACGTGGACAGTGAGGAGGTCCGGGAGCGCTTTCAGCGCGAGTTCCGCGCCCTGTCCAATCTCGACCACCCCAACGTGATCAGGGTCTTCGAGGCCGGCCTGCTGGGCCACCGGCCCTACTACGTAATGGAGCTGCTGGCTGGCCACGATCTCAAGCGCGAGATGGAGCTGTGGCAGGACCTGTCCCTGAGCGAGCGCTTCAGGCGGGCCGAGGACGTGCTGCTGCAGGTCTCGGCGGCCCTGACCCACATCCACGCGCAGGGGCTCGTCCATCGGGACATCAGCCCCAGCAACGTCTTCGTGCTCCACACCGGCGACGTCAAGCTGATGGACTTCGGAGTCGTCAAGGAGCCCGGCACGGATCTCACCTCCGTGGGTGAGCTGGTGGGCACGGTGGCCTACATCGCTCCCGAGCAGTTCACTGGCGAGCGAGTGGACGAGCGCGCCGATCTGTACAGCCTGGGTGCGGTGCTCTACGTGATGCTCACCGGTCGGCGGCCCTTCCACGCCCGGACCCTTGCCGGCTACCTCGAGAAGCACATGCACCGGGCGCCGCGTCCGCCCAAGGAGATCGTGCCGTCGTTGCCGGAGCATCTGGACGACGCCTGCCTGCGGCTGCTGGCCAAGGCCCCCGCGGATCGTTTCGCCTCGGCCAATCACCTGCTTCACTTCATCAAGCAGGGCGCCCCCATCAGCGTCGACATCAAGGGTGGCCGCTGGCCGCTGCACACCGTGGGCCGGGCCGGTGAGCTCGCCCGGCTGCGCGAAGCCATCTCGGCGCTGCAGTCCGGTCGCGGTGGTGTGCTGCTGCTCGAGGGAACCGCGGGCTCGGGCAAGACCCGACTCATCGACGACATCTCCATCCACGCCCGGGAGCGGGGCGTGCCGGTCTTCACCGGCGTGTGCCGCAAGGGCGGTGGGCGAGCGTTCTCTGGCTACGCCCAGCTGTACGACAACCTGTCCAACGAGGGTGCTGGCCAGCCAGCCGAGATCCTCGAGCGCGTCTTCAGCGCAGAAGAGGAGAGCAGCTCCAACGCCCCGGTCGAGCGCTACGCCGCCTTCGCGGCCTTCCTCGAGCTGCTGCGCGCCCAGGGGCCCACGGTAGTGGTGCTCGAGAACCTGCAGCGGGCCGACTCCAGCTCCTTGGCACTCACCGAGTACCTGGTCCGCAACATGCTCGGCCTGGCCCAGGACCCGATCCTCTTCCTGCTGTCCCGCTGGCCGCCGTCCGACGGCCCGGATCCCCTCGCCAGCCTGGTCACCGGTGAGACCACCGGAGTCGAGGTCTCGAAGCTCCCCCTCGGGCCCCTCAACGTGGCGGCGGTGGAGGATCTGCTGCTGTCCATCGTCCCGGGCGATCGCTCCGCTTCGGTGCTCGCCAAGCGCGTGCACCGCGAGGGCGAGGGCAACCCCCACTTCATCGTGGAGATGATCCGCGGCTTCGTGGACGAGCGCGTCATCGAGGTCGACGACCACGGCTTCGCCCGACTCCGTCGCGACATCGGAGAGATCACCCGCTCCGGCCTGCCCCTCCCGCTCTCCCTGCGCCACGCGCTGCGGGAGCGCCTCGAGCCCCTCTCCGACGAAGCCCGCCGTGTCGGCGTGGTGGTTGCCATCGCTCGCCAGGAGGTGAGCCTCGACCTGGTCTGTCGGGTCACCGGCGCCGACGAGGACGAGCTGGTGGAGGTCGTCGAAGAGCTGGTGGACGCTGGCGTGGTGAACCACCGGCGGGTGGGGGGCGAGGAGCGCCTGGACATCTCCCAGTCCGGACTCCGCGACGTGTTCCTCGACAGCGTGGACACCGCCGATCGCAAGCGCCTGCACCGCGCCATCGGCCGCGTGCTCGAGCGCTTGTGGCGCGGTCGCCTGGGCCCTGTGCTCGAGGTCATCGCCTGGCACTTCGAGCAGGGCGAGCTGCCGGCCAAGGCCTACCCCTACCTGGTGCGCGCCGGCGAGCACCTGATGTCGCGCTCGCTGATGGCCGAGGCGCTCACCGCTTTCGATCGAGCGCTGCGCCTCGAGTCGGTGGCGCGGGAGTACCTGCTTCTGGACGAGGCCGATCGCGCCCTGGCGCGCCTGCTTTTGGCCCGCAGCCGCGCCTTCGCCCACCTGGGGCGCTGGGAGGAAGCCGACAGCGAGGTCCACACCGCTCACCGCATCGCGGGCGAGCTCGAAGACGAGCGCCTGCTGGCGCAGACCCACTACG
>CAZHIK010001067.1:2266-3446 GCA_964532635.1 uncultured Enterobacterales bacterium | reverse complement strand
GGTAGAGACCCAGGTGAGGGTGAGCTGAGAAGGGTCGGCCCGGCGGACCCGCGCCAGCATGCCCGGGTGGTCGCTCACCTCGGCGTAGGTCTCGCCCGTGAAGACCCGCTCGAGGGACAAAAGCTCGATGGGAGCGCCGCGGTGGGCGAAGACATAGTCGATGCGATCGTCGTCCAGGCCCGCCCCCAGATCCTCGAAGCCCATGGCATGCATGGCCAGTATCGGCTCTGAACCCGGTGTGTCGTTGAAGTCCCCCAGCACCAGGCTGGCGGCGCCGAGATCGGTGGCCAGCGCTTCGACGGCGCTCTGCCTCGCCTGGCCCAGGCGCGCCAGCTCGTGTTGGTGGTCCAGGTGGACCGACAGCAGCGCCAGCCGCGCGAAGCCCGCGTCCCAGTGGCCCTGGATTCCCACCCGGCGCAGCCCTTCCTGGACGTGGAACTCGATCCCCCTGCTCCGGAGCAAGCCTCCGCGGACAGCCAGGCCCACGTACTCGTCAGCCTCGTCCTCGGTGCCCTCCCACGCACTGTGAGCGAACGCCGTGGCCAGCTCCCAGGCCAACCCGGTGGCGTCCTCGAGGGCTTGCTCCAGCATGGCGCCCGCGTCCTCGTTGCTGGAAACGCAGACCTCCTGCAGGGCAATGACCCGCACGTCCAGCTCGGCCACCGCCGCGGCCACGGCCTCGAAGCGCTCGGCGTTGGTGGAGAAGTCGGTGCCGCTGGTCTTCAGGCAGTGCAGGTTCAAGGATAGCAAGGCCAGCTCGTCCTCGATCTCGGGCTCCTCGGTCTCGGCGGGCTCGCTGTCCTGCGGCAGGCTGTCGTCGATGGGAAGGCTGTCGTCGGGAGGCGAGGTACAGGCCACCAGCAGGGGCAGCGACAGCGACCAGGCCACGCTCGCCTCAGCCCTGGTCCAGCCAGCGCACGAAGTCGGCCAAGCCCTGATCCAGGCTGGTGTTGGGCCGATACCCCAGCAGCTTGTTGGCGAGGGAGACGTCGGCCCAGGTCAGGGGCACGTCACCGGGCTGGTGGCCGGTGCGCACCACCTTCACCTCGCGCTCCAGGGCCTGCCCCAGGCTGCGGATCAGAGCATCTAGCCGAACGGGGTTGGTGTTGCCTAGGTTGAGCACCGCACAGGGCAGCGGACGGTCCACCGCGGCCACCAGGCCCTGGACGATGTCACCGAT
>CAZHIK010001067.1:0-2256 GCA_964532635.1 uncultured Enterobacterales bacterium | reverse complement strand
GTGTAGTCCCGCAGGGTGCTGCCATCGCCGAACATGGTGATGGGCTCACCGGCGAGGATCTTGCGCGCGAAGCCGTGGATTGCCATGTCGGGACGCTGCCGCGGGCCGTAGACGGTGAAGAAGCGCATCAGGGTGAGCTGCAGATCGAACAGCTGCTGCCAGGTGCGGCAGGCGATCTCCATGGCGTACTTGCTGGCCGCATAGGGGCTGGCGGGCACCCCCAACACGTCGCTCTCCTGGAACGGACCCTGAGCCCGCTTGCCGTAGACCGAGGAAGAGGAGGCGGCCACCAGGTGGGTGACACCCGCCTTCCGCATGGCCTCGAGCAGGCCCTGGGTGCCTGCGACGTTGACCTGCATGTAGGCCACCGGACGAGCGATGGAGGCGCGCACACCGGCCCGCGCGGCCAGGTGGACCACACAGTCCACCCCCTGGACCACCCTGGCCACCACGTCGAGATCCCGCAGATCTCCCTCGACCAGCTCGATGTCATCGATCACCGGCGCCAGGTTGCGACGCTTCACGGCGGGGTCGTAGTAGGGATCGAAGCTGTCGAGCACGCGCACGCTGTCGCCGCGCCGCACCAGAGCTTCCACCAGGTGCGAGCCGATGAAGCCAGCACCTCCAGTGACGAGGACACGACGGGTGCTCACGGGGGACCCTCCTGCTGAAGACCATCGACAAAGGCATGAATCCGGCTGGGCCAGGTGTTGCCCCGGTAGCGCACGCGGCCCTGGGGGTCCAGCACGATCACGAGCGGCAGGCTCTGGGCCTGGTAGGCCCGCACGATGCTGCCATTGAGATCCAGCACCGAGGGGTACTTCATCCCCAGCACCTCGATGGCCTCGGCCGCAGTGTTCTGGTCCTCACCGGCGTTCACGCCCAGCACGTGGGCCGTGTCCCCCGCACCCTGGACCAGGGCGTTGACGTGGGGCACCTCGTAGCGGCACGGCCCACACCATGACGCCCAGAACACCAGCACCACGGGCTTGCCCCGAAGATCGCTCAGGCTCTGGCTACCTCCACCCGCAAGGGGCGCCACGAACTGCGGTGCGCTCAGCCCCTCGAAGGGCCCCGAAGGCGCCACCTGCCCGCAGCCAACAGCGAAGGCGAGCAGACACAGAATCAGCAGCAGGACGCGCACGAACACTCCGAGAACTCGGGACAAGCAAGCCGTAGCCCGTAGCCCGGCACATCGCGAAGCGATGGGGCAGGCAGGCCGAAGGCCTGACGCACGGCCCGTAGCCGGCTCGAGCGGGCGAAGCTCGCTCGAGCCTACGACCCGGTGCAGGTGTGAGTGACCGTGACCGTGTCGCTGCCCGAGTCACCCGGGCAGTCCGTGACCGTCAGCTCCAGCTCCACCGTGTAGGTCGTGGTGGAGCCGTAGGTGCAGGTGAGGCTGCTGAGGGTGAGGATGGGCGTAGCGCTGCTGGAGTCGTCGAGGGTGCCGTAGCTCGAACCGCTGGTGATGCTCCAGGCGTAGGTGAGCTCGGTGTCGTCGGTGTCGACCGTGCCGCTGCCGTCGAGGCTGACATCCACATCGGTGCAGTCATCGCAGGTGTAGGAGTAGCCCGTGAGGCTGCAGGTGACGGTCTCGCTGTAGTCCTGGTCCACGCCCGCATCGACCACCGGCACCGCGTTGCTGCCGCGATCGCCGATGGCGACCGTGAGCGTGGAGACGAAGGAGTCGGTGCCGCCATCGTTGACGGTGAGCTCGAAGGTGTAGTCGCCGGCCACATCCGGGAAGAAGGTGGGATCGGCGTCCTCGGAGGTCTGGAGATCCGAGGTGGAGCGGGTGGAGCTCGAGGGCACCGAGGTGATCTCCCAGGTGTAGGTCAGGGCGTCGCCCTCGGGGTCGAAGGATCCGGAGCCCACAAGGTAGAGCGGGTTGCAGGTGAGCAGGCTGCTGTTCATCGCGTCGTAGTCGGCGATGGCGGTGGGAGCCCACTCGATCTCGCCGTCGCAGTCGTTGTCCACGGTGGGATCGAGCTCGGGAGCGCCCGGGTAGATGGTGTCGTCGCCGTCGTCGCAGTCACCGTCGTCGGTGTTGTAGCCGTCTCCGTCGTGGTCCCAGCTGTGGCAGTACTCGTTGATCTCACCGGGGCTGCCGTTGTCGGTGCGCAGGCCCCAGGCGATGATGGCGTCGCACCAGTTCTCGCCGACGTCGTTGTCGGTGTGTCCCACGTACTCGCCGGTTTCGTCCTGGTAGATCCAGGGGTCGAGGCTCATGGAGTTGCCGGAGACATCGGGCATGGT
>CAZHIK010001066.1:469-3450 GCA_964532635.1 uncultured Enterobacterales bacterium | reverse complement strand
CGCCGACGCGGGCACCGGAATCACACTGGTGGACACGGTGGTCCGGGACACACGGTCGGACGACCGCGCACAGGCCGGGTACGGCGTGCAGGCCTACGGAGGCGCGACGCTGTGGATCGAGGGCTGCGAGCTGACGGGAAACACGCGGGCGGGGCTGTTGGCCAGCGAGCCGGGCAGCGAGGTCGCGCTGCTGGACACGAAGATCCACGACACCCTGCCAAGCGCCAGCGGAGAAGGCGGGTACGGCATCGACGTCTTCGACGGTGCGAAGCTGCTGGCCACAGGATGCGAGCTGGATGCCAACACGGCCATGGGGGTGCTGGCGGAGGATCCCGGCACCGAGGTCTCGCTGGTGGACGTCTCGATCCGGGACACCACGTCCCAGGAGGACGGGACGGCCGGGTTCGGTATCGAGGTGCTCGAAGGCGGAGTGCTCCAAGCCGAGGGCTGCGAGCTGGTGGGCAACACGGCGGTGGGTGTGCTGGCTGCCGATCCGGGGACCACGGTCACCCTCATCGACACCGCGATCCGGGACACCCGGCCTCGCGAGGACGACAAAGGCGGGTACGGCATCGAGGTCTACGGCGGTGCGACGTTCCGGGCTGAGGGCTGCGAGCTGACGGACAACGAGAAGCTGGGGATCATGGCCTTCGATCCGGGCACCGGGATCACGCTGGTGGACACGGCGATCCGCGGCACGCAGCCCAGCGCGGCTGGGGAGCACGGCTGGGGCATCGAGGTCTTCGAGGGTGCCACGCTCCACGCCACGGACTGCGAGCTGACGGGCAACACCAGCCTCGGGATCGCCGTCTTCGATCCAGGCACCGAGGTCACCCTGGTGGACACGACGGTCCGGGACACCCTGCCCCGCAGCGACGGGCTGTTCGGCTACGGGATCCAGGTCGGAGACGGCGCGGCGCTCGAGGCCGTGGGCTGCGAACTGGTGGACAACACGAAGGTGGGGCTGGTGGCCTTCGACCCGGGCACGCTGGTCAGGCTCCGGGACTCCACCATCGCGGGCACCGTGACCGGCTGGGGCAACGAGAGCGCAATCGCCGAGGCACTGTCCGCCGAGTCCGGAGCCACCATCTCGGTCTCGGGTCTGCTCGCCCAGGCCAACGAGGGACCGGGCCTGTACGTCACAGGCGTGGGCTCGACGCTCACCTGCATCGACTGCACCCTGATCGACAACGCCTTCGCAGGCGCGGCAGCGGTCGACGAGGGGTACCTGGAGGTCAGCAGCTCCACCATCGCGGGCACCCGGGAAAGCTCCGACCTCGGCGGCGGCGTGGGGATCTACGCCGCGCAGCCCTGGGGCATGCCGCCCCCCAGCTTGCGGGTTGCCGACAGCACCATCTCCGACCATCCGACCGCGGGCGCCTGGCTGGAGGGGAGCGGCGACTACCGCCTCGAGGGCGTCACCATCACAGGCGGGGTGGGCGTGCCCCACGGCACGACGACACGCTGCGGTGACGGGGTGTTCGCTGCGGGGACCACCGCCTGGGACGGCGGCGAGGGCCTGGCTATCGAGGGCTGTGCGCTGACCGACAACGCCGGCGCCGGGCTGTTCCTGGACGACGCCACGGCGCAGCTCGACGGGAACGCCTGGTCGGGCAACGACCCGGACCTGCTGGCACAGGGCGAGGCCTGCCTCTCCCCCGACGAAGACTGGTACGAGGCCCCCACCACCGAGATCTGCCCAACCTGGCTCCAGCCCACCTGCGAGCTGGCCTTCCGCATGAACCTGCAGGCCGGGGAGATCGATCCGGGGATGGCGCCGCCGCCGGTGGAGTAGCACGCGGAGAGGATCGGAGTGGGCCCAACGGCCGTGCGACCACAAGAAAAGGGACTCTCCCTTGACCCTGTCGAACACATGGGGGAACGTTGCATCGGATCAAGACCGCGGGAGACGAACATGGCCCATTCGCTGACCACTTGGACACTTCTGGCAGCATCGCTCTGCTTTTCTTCCTGCGACACAACCGAGGAGATCGCAGACTTGCAGAAGGTGCTCGAGACCGCAGAGCAGCCCCCCGACGAGACAAGGCTCGCGAGACTGGCCGAGGGAATGGGCTTTGTCGCCATGGAGCACTGGGGCGAGGAGGCGTGCGCGCAGGCATTCGAGGCCGGAGCTCGAGCCAGCGCCGAGACGAGGGAGACCTTGATCGCAGCCGCGTTCGAAGGCTGTGACGCCATGTGCCCATCCGGCCCGGATCGCACCGAGGTGTTCGACCAAGTGAAGCTCGCAGATCCCCGCGCCCGGACCGGGATGGTGGTGGCAGCCTGCGACACCGAGGCAACCGAGCCAGTCTTCGACGGCCGCTTCCTGAACAAACGCCAGCAGATGACGCTCGCGGACTTCTGGGTCTACCGCGTGATCTTCGCCCTCACCCGTGAGCGGCTGGTCGAAGAGATCGGCAGCCCCGAAGCGCTGGCGCTGTGGGATCGATACCGACTGCTGAAGGACCAGGTGGCCGAAGAGCTGGTCCTGTTCATGCCCCCGCCTGGCCTCGAGCTGGTAGAGTCCAGCGCGACCAGACGCCCGAGCGCGGCCACAGAGGTGACCGTCACGCTCGAGGGCCTCACGGTAGACGATGAGCCCGTAGCCACACTGAAGGACCGGAAACTCGATGAGTCCGACCTGCGGGGTGACCTCATCGGCCCGCTATACGACCGCCTCGAACAGATGAAGCGCGAACAAGTCGAATCCGGCCGGAGCCCCGGCCACCCGGTCCTGATCCAGATCGACCGGCGACTCGACTACGGCGTGTGGAAGAAGATCGAACACACTGTGCTTCAAGCCGGCCAACCCGGGTATCAGCACGCAGTATACAACCCGGAGCTCGGTCGTCAGGCCGCCATCGAGGTCTATTTCCCAGCCACTATGAAGCCGACCGAGCCCGTGAGTTCGAGCGAGCTGTCATCCGCATTTCTGGCGCTATCGATCGATCGTGAAGGCTTCACCATCACAGGTACCGGAT
>CAZHIK010001066.1:0-459 GCA_964532635.1 uncultured Enterobacterales bacterium | reverse complement strand
GACGCCGGCCACAAGATCCCCGCTGTGGGGGAGCGGTACGACTACGCCGAACTCAGACGGATCCTCGAGCAAATCAAGGATGTGTTCCCGGACGAGGAACGGATGCTCATGGCTCCATCGACAAATGTGTCCCTGGAAGTGGTGTTCGAGACCATGCATGCGGCGCGCAGCATCCCAGACACGGGAAGCCCCGCGGGAATGGGTCGCGAACTGTTCCCCCTCGTGACCAAGTGGGACACTCACTGATTCTTTTCTACTGAGCGCTGGGCTCTCTACGGACAACTCCTCGGCGCAACCGGCCGCGACTCGACTCGCCCCCCCGAACCCGGCGCGAGGTGACAGCCTTGCGTTGCGACTCACCCCTGTTGCGTGGGCGCCGTATCCCCCGTCTCCTCCTCCGCCCCCGTGTCCAAGCCAGAGTCCCCCCCACTATCCCCACCCGAATCCCCACCCGAGTCC
>CAZHIK010001065.1:0-3458 GCA_964532635.1 uncultured Enterobacterales bacterium | reverse complement strand
GCGAATGCAGCGGGTATCCGGTCCAATGGGTTCTTCATCCTCGCACACCTGGTGGACACCCCCCAGACCATCGCCGAGACCGTGGAGTTCGGCTGTTCCCTGCCGCTGCACGACATCACCGTCCAGCTCAACACCCTGTTGCCCCACACGCGGCAGTGGGAGCTGTTCCAGACCGAGCCCGAGCGCTACGGGCGGCTGAATCCCGGGAACGCCGATCAGGCGGACTTCTGGGGGCCCCACTTCCTGCCCTGGGGGCTCGAGCCCCAGGATCTGCTCGAGGCGCAGCAGCGCTTCTACCGCCGCTTCTACCGCCGCCCGGCCACCCTCGCGCGGCACCTTCGCAGCATCAAGGGGCGTGCGGACCTGGCTCGCTACCAGCGTGCGCTGGGGCTGGCGGCCTGGCTGATGCTCGGGTCTCGGGCAGGGCGTACAGGACGGCCGGAGGAGCCGTAGGGGTCGGCTCGAAGCGGTGACTGCGGGGATCCGAGGGGTTGTTCCGCGGGCAGGCGGCCACAGGAAGCTCGATGGCGTCATCGGGACCGACCCCCAGCCAGGCGCTGGCGTCCGCGGGCATCCCGACGATGTCCCCGCAGGCTGGCAGGTACCAGCCGTAGCCCTCGAGGGTGGGGACGGGGCCGTCCTCACGCCACGGGACGATCCACCGCAGCCGGTCGTCGTGGATGCGGGAGGCGGGCACCAGGCGACCCATGGGCAGGTCCGCGTGGAACAGCAGGGTGTTCTGGGAGCCGGCCACCAGCAGGCGCTCCCCGGGTGCGAGGTTTTCGTGCATCCAGGCGGCCGTCTGCTCGGCGAAGCTGTCGTCGCGGGTGCTCAGCTCCCGGGCCAGGTGACGCAGGGGCAGGTCGGGGTGCGCGGCCGGGCCCAGGGCCTCGATGGCGGCTTCGGCCCGCTCCACACCGGCCAGGCGCAAGGGATGCAGCAGGGCGCCGTAGGGTAGCCAGGAGCAGAGGTTGGTGAAGGCCAGCACACCGAAGGCCGCGGTGAGGGCCCAGCCTCCCCAGCGTTGACCCAGGCGCTCCAGCCCCAGGGCCAGCAGCACGGCAGCCAGGGGAAGCACTCCCGCGAGGTAGCGCAGGCCCGGGTTGACGGAAACGGCCGCCGCCAGGCCCGCCGTTGCCGCGATGGCCAGCACCGCTGCGTGCAGCAGGTGCCGCTGGGGGTGGCGCCACAGCAGCCACGCCAGCACGGGCACCGCCGCCCAGGGCAGCAGGTAGTCGTTCAGATCGGCCAGGAAGCGCAGCTGGAAGTAGGGCTTGAGCTCCCAGGCACCAGCGACCGGGCCCCGGGGCGTGACCAGCAGCAGCCAGGGCACCCCCACGGCGCAGACTCCGGCGGTGAGCGTTGTGGTCCAGCGCCAGCCCCCGGTGAGCAGGCGCCAGCCCAGCAGGCCCACCGCGGCGCCCAGGAACAGCAGGTAGTGGGTGAAGAACAGGCCCACCGCCGCCAGCAGCTCGAGCAGCCGATCCCGGCGCTCGCTGCCCGCCATGGCCGCGAACCACAGCAGGGTGAAGACCATGCCCAGGCTGTAGTAGCGGGCCTGGCGGACCAGGAGCAGGAACGGGACGGAGCTGGCCAGCAGCAGCACCACCATCCGCACGGCGGCCTTGCCTCCTCCCAGCCGGCGGGTGGTCCAGGCGGCCAGGGGGAGGACCAGCAGGCCCACCAGGGCGAAGGGCAGCCGGGCCGAGAACGCGCTCACGCCGAACAGCAGCATGGACGCGGCGCACAGGTAGTAGGGGGGCCACGGGTAGCAGCACCACAGCCCGCGGTCGTCGAAGGCGGGGTGATGGGGCGGGCCCATCATGTTGGCGCCGTCCTGGGCGAAGGGGAGACCCCGCCGCAGGATGGTGCGCGCCAGCACCCCGGTCTGGGCTTCGTCGGTGGACAGCGCCAGGTCTCCCAGATCCACCAGCACCAGCACGGCGGCCAGCGCGATGGCGGCGATGACCACCGGATCGCGCACGGCAGCGGGCCAGGACGGGTGTTCCACCATGTTGGAGCCCTAACCTGGCGCATCCGGTGATAGCCTGACCCCCGTGCGAGGAAGGCTGGACCCGATCTCCGTGCTGGTTTTGGCGGCCGCTGTGGCCTGCGGAGGATCCGTGGGTCCGGGTGCGTCCCTGGCGGAGCAGGCGCGGGTGGACGTGGTGGTGGTCGGGGCCGGACCCGCCGGCATGGCCGCAGGCATGGAGGCCTGGCTCGGCGGCGCCGAGATCGCCATCCTCGAGCGCGACACCAAGCCGGGGGGCACGGCGCGCTGGGCTGGGGGCATGGTCCTGGCGGCGGGCACCGAGCCCCAGCGCCAGGCCGGGATCGAGGACGATCCCGAGGCACTCCTGGCGGACTGGCCCGCCATCACCGGGGCCGAGCCCTCGCCCTGGGCGCAGGCCTATGTGCGCGCCGCACCCACCGAGGTGATCGACTGGCTCAGCGGCATGGGCATCCGCTGGGACGGCGTGCACGAGGACTTCGATGCGGGGGAGCCCGCGCGCCTGCACCTGATCCGGGGGGAACCCCAGACGGTGGTGGACGCGCTCACCGGAGCTTCCCCCTCCATCGAGCGGGCCTGGGCCTACGCGCTGGGCGGGGATCAGCGGCGTGGCGGCGGGCTGCGGCTCACCCAGACCCTGTACGCCCATGTCTCGCCCCGGGTGTGGCTCGAGACCGAGGTCACCGACCTGATGGTGGTGGACGGCACCGTCACCGGTGTGCGATACCTCGGCCCCGATGGTGCGGGTGAGCTGCAGGCCCATGCGGTGGTGCTCGCGACCGGTGGGTTCATGCGGGATCGGGAGCGGCTTGTCGAGGCCTGGCCGGCCCTCGAGGACGCGGGTGTGATCGCGGTGACCGGGCCCTACGCCGAGGGTGGGGGGCTGAACCTGGCGGCGGAGGTGGGGGCCGAGCCCGTGGGGCTGGAGCGCGCCGGCGTCTACGCCAACACCATCCGCGATCCGCGGAATCCGGACAACGCCTTGGTGGTGATGCGCAAGGGCGGAGCCACCGTCCTGGATGCGCAGGGCGCGCTGGGCCCACAGGCCAGCCAGCTGGACTCCCTCGCCACCGCTCGTCTACTGCTGGACGCGGGGCCCGCGGCCTGGCTGTTGCTGGACGCTGGGGGGCTGGGCTTGCTGCGGCTCAGCGATCCCCTGGCGGAGCAAGGCTGGGGCGATGTCCGCCCCGCCTGGGGGCGCTGGGCCGTGGACAGCGACGACATCATCCGGGCCGACAGCCTCGCGGACCTGGCCGCTCGGTCGGGTCTCCCGAGCCAGGCGCTGCTGGAGGCCGCTGCGGGAGCGGAGGAACAGGGGAGTTGGCCGGTGCGAGCGCCCCCCTTCACCCTGCTCCGTCTGGCCCCGGCCGCCGCCAAGTCCTTCGGGGGCCTGGCCACCGACCTGTCCGGTCGTGTGCTCGATCCCGACGGCCTGCCGATCCTCGGG
>CAZHIK010001064.1:1518-3465 GCA_964532635.1 uncultured Enterobacterales bacterium | reverse complement strand
GACGTAGTCACCGGGGTCGTGGTCCTTCAGCTCCAGGGGCTGCCGGGGCTGGAAGTCGAAGGCGTTGTGGGTGAAGTAGGGAAAGGCCTCGTTGAGGTAGGCCACCCGGCGGAACAGGCGCTTGACCCCCAGCCGGCTCCGGTCTTTGCCCAGCAGCCCCAACCAAGCCGAGGCCAGGGTGCGTGGGGCCACATGGTGCTGCAGGTGCTCCAGCTCGAAGCGCACCGGATCGGAGCCCACATACGACATGCCCGGCTTGCGATCGATGGGGTGCTCCGTGAAGTACTCGACGATGCGATCGCAGCACTGCTGCACCGTGGGGGCCCGCTCGAGGCCCACCACCGCGTAGTGGATGCCCGGCTGAGGGCTGGGCTCCATGTCCAGGGCGCAGTCGGCGATGCGCCGGGCCACCGCATCGCAGGGCACGATGTCCAGGGGGGTGTCCGGCTCGGCGCGCAGGGCCTTGAGCCGGCCCGCGCCGATGAGCACCACGAATCCGGCGAACGCCGCGTAGGAGTCGATCCAGCCGGGCACTGGCTGGCGCAGGCTGGCCGAGATGATGCTGGGCCGCACGATGCGCAGGGGCACGCCGCCACGCCGGGACACCAGCAGGTGCTCGGCCAGGCACTTGGTGAAGGTGTAGGTGTTGGGGTGCCCGGTCTGCTCCAGCAACGCATCCCGGTCGACTCGACCCTCGAGGATGTCGCTGTAGACGGCCTCGGGGTCGAGGCTCAGGGGTACCAGCGCTTCGGGAATGGGCCCCTTGGGCGGGTGGGGGCCGACATAGGCGGTGGACACCGACACCATCACCGGCGGTGTGGCGCAGGAGCGCGCCAGGGCCAGGGTGTGCAGGCTGCCGCTGATGTTCGAGATGGCTGCCGCACGAAGGGGTTGATCGAAGTCCACCGAGGCTGCGCAGTGCACCACGTGGGTGAGCCGGTCCCGCAGCAGCCGGGTCATGGCGGGGGAGATGCCCAGATCCGAGAGGGCGAGATCGCCTCGAAGGGGCCGCACCTGCTGCCAGGCGTCGCGGGGAAGGTCCCGGAAGGCGGGGCTCATGCGCACCAGGCGCAGGTGACGCTCACGCGCTGTCTGGGCCTCACCCGGGCGCACCAGGGCCCAGATGCGCGCCTGGGGAACCCGCTGGAGCAGCTCGGCGAGCACCACCTTGCCAAGGAAACCGGTGGCCCCCGTGAGCAGGATCTCCGGGCGCTGCTCGGCGGGCTGGCGGTTCACCATGGCAGGCCGTCCAGGTCCACGTTGCCTCCGGACAGCAGCACCCCCACGCGCAGACCCGAGACGTGAAGCGCTCCCGACAACAGGGCGGCGAGTGGCACCGCAGCGGAGGGCTCCACCAGCAGCTTTGCCCGCTGCCACAGCAGGCGCATCGCGACGATGATGTCGGCCTCGGACACGGTGACGATGCGCTCCAAGTGGCGCTGAAGGATGGGGAAGTTGCGCTCACCCAGGGAGGTCAGCAGCCCGTCGGCCAGGGTGCGCGGCTGCACCGAGGGGATGATGTGGCCTGCCGCGAGGGAGCGGAAGGCATCGTCCGCCCCAGCGGGCTCGGCACCCACGATCCGACACCCGGGAGCGAGGTGGTGAGTCGCGAGCGCGGTACCTGCGAGCAGCCCACCCCCGCCCACAGGGGCGATCACCAGATCGAGGCCCGGGATCTGCTGGTGGAGCTCGAGGGTGGCGGTGGCGGCCCCCGCGATGACCCGGTGGTCGTCGTAGGGGTGCACGAAGTGGGCACCGGTGCGCGCCACGACCTGCTCCAGGGTCAGCTCTCGAGAATCGAGGGTGGGCTCGCAGGTGGTGATGGTGGCTCCATAGCCCTCCACCGCTGCACGCTTGTCCACCGAGGCGCTCGAGGGCATCACGATGTGGGCGGGGATGCCCCGGTTCCGGGCCGCCAGGGCCAGGGCCTGGGCGTGGTTGCCCGAG
>CAZHIK010001064.1:0-1508 GCA_964532635.1 uncultured Enterobacterales bacterium | reverse complement strand
TGGGTGGCCACGCCACGGGCCGCATCGGCCGCGCCGAGGGAGAACACCGCGTTGGTGGCCCCCCGGAACTTGAAGGCCCCCACCTTCTGCAGGTGCTCGCACTTGAAGTACAGAGCGCAGCCCGCCATGGCGTCGAGGCTACGACAGCGGGCTACAGGGGTGCGGTGGACCCAGGGCGCGATGCGATCCGCCGCCCGATGGATGGCGCGGAGGTCGGGGATGGGCTCGCCGGGTCCTGGCACGATGCCTCCTGGGGCCCGCCTCTATCGGGCGGAGGCGACCTGCGCGAGGGTGGGCTCGCCACTCATGCGTGGAGGGCCCTGACACGCTAAGTCGATCCTCTCCAAAGGAGCCCCCATGAGCACGCGTCGTCACCTCACCTCCGTCTCCGCACTTGCCGTCTTCGTCGTCCTCGCCTTTGGTAGCGAGGCGCCCGAGGATGCCGGCAACTACGACTTCGATGACGCCTACGACGGTGTGACGGACAACGTCGGCACCTCCGATCCCGCGCCCGCGGTCGCTGGTGGCACCGGCAGCTGTGCGCCCTGGAGCGGCACCGGCACCCCGGTCAGCAGCATCGATGAGCTGTTCGACGCATCCAAGCTCCAGTCCCTGGGCCGCAAGCTGGACATGAACGTCGAGTGCTACGACATCGACGAATACGACGGCAACAAGGAGCTGGACTGCGACTTCTGGAACGACACCTGGGCCTTCGACATCGAGGTCTCCAAGTACCGCTCGTCCCAGGACGCCAAGTGGCAGGTCGAAGACCCCTGGGTCGGTGAGGCCTATGCCCGCCAGGGCAACTGGGTGCTGGGCGTCGATGCACAGAACGGCTCCTGTGCCAAGGCCATCATGGACTCCGTGGTGCCGAAGAACGAAGCACTGAAGAAGTTCGACGAGGCCCGGATCATCAAGGGAATCAAGGCCGAGGGCTGGGCCATCGCCGACGGCGGCTGCTCCATGGAGAAGTACGACGGCGATCTGTCATTCGACTGCCCCATGGAGAAGGGCAAGGGCCTCGAGGGCTCCTTCTCCCTGTCCTACGAGATCGAGGGCGGGAGCCGTATCGACGAAGAGCGCGAGCTCGACAGCGGCTACTACTACCTGCGCCAGGCCTACGGCTACGCATCCTGCAGCATCGACGACACCGCCTCGGCGCAAGCGATGCTGAAGGTGCTTCTCACCCAGTAGGCGGCGTGACCCCCCCCTGACCCCGGTAATGGGCACTTCCACCCGCCGTGCGGGATAGGGTTCCTGCACCCACCCCCCGAAAACCCCGCAACCTCGCGAGGAATCCATGAGCGATCTCCAGCTTCCCACCACCTACGTGGCGCGGCGAAACTTCTTCAACTTCATGGGCATCACCTGCCGCATCCTGGACAAGGCCGGCAGCATGCTGTTCAACGTCAAGATGAAGGCCTTCAAGCTCAAGGAAGACATCACCGTCTACCGCGACGCGGCCCGCACCGACGCGGTGCTCAACATCAAGGCCCGCCAGATCATGG
>CAZHIK010001063.1:0-3470 GCA_964532635.1 uncultured Enterobacterales bacterium | reverse complement strand
ACTGGGGACGCGGGACTCGGGTCGCGAGTCGCGGGCCCCGGGTCGTGGATCGCGGGCCCCGGGGCGCGGTTCGCGGGACTGGGGACGCGAGGCGCGGGACTGGGGATTCGGCGCTCGGATCGCGGTGCTGGGAAGCCGGCGCTCGGGGAGCCAAACTTCCGGAGTCAGACGTATCCCCAGGCATATGGCTCCTATGCGGAGCCGTACGTCGGGGGATAGCCGTGACCCCGAGCGTTTGGCTCCTATATGGAGCCGTACGCGGAGGGTCAGCGCCGACCCCGAGCGTTTGGCTCCTATATGGAGCCGTACGCGGAGGGTCAGCGCCAACCCCGGGCGTTTGGCTCCAACATGGAGCCGTACGCGGAGGGTCAGCGCCAACCCCGGGCGTTTGGCTCCAGTGGGCAGCGCGCTCCCCGGTCCGAACGCCGCGCTCCCCGGTCCGCGCACCCAGGGCCGCGCTCCGAGCCCCGGGCTCCGAGCGCCGCGAGCCGAGTTCCCCGGACCAGCGACTGGACTCGGGATCAGGTGATTGGCCCGTGGCGAGGGCCGGAGGCCGAGGCACAGGCCAAGAACACCGGCCCCTCCCCTACACCCTAGAAGTCATCCTCGAACTCGTCCAGCTCTTCATCATCGAACGGCGCGTCCATGATCTCCACGTCCTCGTAGCGCTCGATGGGCTCTGGCAGGTCGTCCTCGAAGTCGGGCCCGTCGTCGAGGAACTCGTCCTCGTCGTCGAACTCGTCCAGCTCGTCCACGAACTCGTCGTTTTCGTCCTCGCGCTCTTCCTTGGCGGCTTCGCGTCGCTCCCTCAAGCGCTCGCGCCGCTCGCGGATGCGCTCCTCGCGCAGGCGCCGGCGCTCGTCGGGATCTTCGACCTCGTCGTCGGCCCCGCCGAGCCCGCCGGGCAGGGTGGCGGGCGCCCGGGTGCTGGGCGTGGACTTGCGGGCACGCGAGGCGGTGCGGCGCTCCTTCTTGGCCCGGAAGCTGGGGCTGAACAGGGTGCCTGTGATGGAGAAGTGGTACTCGCCGTCGTCACGGCGGGCGTCCTTGGCACCGGGGAGGATCTTGACCAGGTTGTCGATGTGCTCGGCCAGGGTGAACACCAGCTCGAGCCGCAGCCGGGAGCGATCGATCTTCTTGTTCAGGGAGATGTCGCCGTCGAGCTCGGCCTCGAGCAGGTCACCCTCGAGCGCCCCCTTCTTGACCTTGGCCTTGCCGTCGTCGATCTCGAATTTGAACTCACACTTCTGGAAGCTACCGCTCTCGTCGAAGTCCATGCCCGCGATGGAGGCGCTGTTGAGCATCAGCCCCGCCACCTCGAGCTCGATGGCGCCGGTGGACTTGGCGATGTCGGCGGTGTCGATGACCAGATCCCAGCTGGCGTCCAGGGCGCCGTCGAGGTCGAGGCTAAGGGTCTCGCCCTCGAAGGGGATGAGCCCGATGTCGATCTCGGAGGCCTCGCCGCCGGTGTTGATGGCGTCGCCCTTCATGCCCGCGGTGCCGCTCAGATCACCCTTGTACAGGTCGGCGTCGAAGCTGGCCTGCTTCGAGCCGCCCAGCAGGGGCAGCAGCTGGGCGCGCAGGGCGATGTGATCGGCCACCAGGAAGCGGGTGGCGGTGGGGGCCTCGGGCTCTTCGTCGTCGGAGACGCGCCGGGCCCGCTTGGGCTTGTCGACCTTCAGCAGCTCCACGCCCTTCAGCTTCAGGCCCGTGGCCCGCCACAGCCCCGCCTTGTCGGCCTGCAGCTGCCAGCCGCCGTCGCTGACACGCTCCAGCTCGTACTGTAGGCGCTCGACGGTGGCGGTGGATGGGAAGAACAGCTGCATCCCCAGCATGAAGACCAGGGTTCCCCAGGCGGCTCCGGCGAGCCAGGGCAGGATCTTGGAGATCATTCCGCCTCCTCCTCTTCGAGCAGCTTGTAGGCCGAGATGTCGAGGGTGACGTCCAGGTTCTTGACACCCGAGATGGTGATGGTCTTCGCGGTCAAGGTCTTGATGAGCAGGGGGTAGCCCGAGGTCTCGACCTCGTAGAGGAAGCCCACCAGCTGCTCGAGGGTGACCGGGCGCAGCTGGGCGGTGTACTGCTTCTCTTCGAGGCTCTCGAGGGTGGTGCTGGAGCGCTCCTTGACCTGCTTGAGGCTGTCGCGGATCTGGACCTTGTCGGCGCTCTTTTCGAGGAAGGCCGACAGGGTGGTGGAGCGGTGGGTGCGGAGCTTCTCCTCCACCTCGGCCAGCTGCTCGGTGCCGTCGGCGTACTCCACCGCCATCTCGCGCACCATGGTCAGCTGCCCGCGGCGGGTGTCCAGGGTCTCCTCGAGGCGCCCGAGGTGGCTGCGCACGCCCATGGTGCCCAGGCCCAGGCCCACGAGGATGAAGAAGATCACCATCAGGTACAGCAGCGCACGGTCCCGGGCGGACATGCCCTCGAGGGTGTTGCGCAGCCGATCCTGCAGCGGCTGGAAGGGGCGCATGATGCTGGACTGCAGGTTGCGCAAGCGTTCACGGAGCGAAGCCATCTCAGCCCTCCTCCTGCTCGTCGATCCCCAGGGGGATCGAGATGTCGAACTGCACCTTGTCGCCGCGCTTCTTCTCGTCGCCCTTGGCGGCGTGCTGGAAGCGCTCGTTGGCCTGGAGCGACGACTCGATCTTGGCGGCCGCCTCGTAGCCGTCGGTGCTGGCCTTGATGCTGACGGAGGTCTCCGACAGTACCAACTCCCGGACGTCGATGGTGGCGTCCTCGGGGCTGGGCATCGCCGCGCTGATCTCCTTGAGCAGGGTCAAGCTGGGAGGCTCACCGCGGATGGAGGCCTTCAGCGCCTCGACCTTCTGGGCCGTGCTCAGGGTGCCCTCCTGCATGACCGCCACCGCCATGGTGGGATCCTCGAGCAGATCCGGGTTGGCCTCGGGGAAGGTCTCGCCCACCACGTTGCCGATCTCGGTCTCGACCGCGCTGATCTCCCCGGTGAGCGCCGAGCGCTGGGTGAAGGCCACCGCCACCATGGCCACCACGAAGAATACGGCGGCCGCGGCGCCGTAGCTGGCCAGGTTGCGCAGGACCTGCAGGCCGCTGTGGTGGGCCAGCTCGCCCTGCCGCAGCTCGAGGGGCTGGCCCTTGACCGTGCCCGCGGCCCGGCGACCCAGGGCCCAGGCCAGGGCGTAGCCGTGCTCGTCGTCCCCCCCCCGAGCGAACTGGGGGCTCGACACCAGCCGCACCGGCACCCCCAGCTCATGGGAGATCAGCGAGGGTAGCCCCTTGGACGCCGACAGCCCGCCCGTGAGCAGGATCTCGTCCACCTCGACCACGTGGCGGTCCTCGAAGGTGATCAGGGTGGTCCGCAGGTCCGCGATGAGCTCGAGCAGGGCCTCGCGCAGCACGCGGGCCACCGCGGCCGGCTCGGGGGGACCCGCCTTCTGGGCCAGCTGCTGATCGCCCGGGCCCACGGGCGCCGGGATGCCGGGTACCGTCTTCTC
>CAZHIK010001062.1:0-3474 GCA_964532635.1 uncultured Enterobacterales bacterium | reverse complement strand
CGCGCCAGGCGCATGCCCTGCGACGACGAGGGCATCGCTGGCGGTGAGGCCCAGCGGGCCGACTACCTCATCGACAACGCCTGGGTTCGCTTCGGCGTCCGGCACCCCGGGGCATCGCTGACACTGCTGGGTACGGGCGGCGGGACCGTGGCCGACGCGGCTCTCCCCGGTGGGCAGGACGTCCTGGCCGAGTTGGTCCCCCTGGTGGGCGATGGCTGGCTCGCCGACACCAGCCTGAGCTACGAGCAGGCCCCCGAGGGTGCCGCCATCCACGTCACCGGGCTCCCCGAGCCCATCGGCTTCCTCCGGGAGCGGCTGCACCCGGTCAGCTCGCCGGATCCGGTCACGGTCAGCTATCGACTCGGCCCAGAGGACCGTGCCTTGAGCATCGAAGGCGCAGACGGCTTCTGGCTCGTGCCCCTGGCCGGGGCGGAGCTCACCGGCTCCACCCTGCGGCGGGATGGGACCATGTTCGCTGTGGATGGACAGTCCACCGACCTCGGCGGCGGGGTGCTGTTCACGGGTGGCTCGCGCCTCGCGGTCGGCGAGCCTTCGGAGGTGATGGCCGCCCTGTGGCCTGGGGGGGCAGAGGTGTCCGGGAGCTGTGAGTGCGACGGCGTGGAGGTCCTGGCTGCCGATATCCCTGTGGGCTGGCTGCCCGTTGGCGGCGACGGTGATTTCGAGGGCACCCTTCCTGCGGGCGCCGATGGCCTGCGCGCGCTGGTGGCTGGGCACGCGCCGGGCCCCAGCGTGGAACCGGGCCAGGATCTGCAGCTCGAGGCTGGGGTGCCGGGCTGGCTGGGGGTGCGCGTGGTGGACCGCTACGGCCAGCAGTTGGCAGCCGTGGCCATCGCCACCGATGGCCATGGTCGCCGGATCGAGCTGCCGGTGGAACCCGAGGGCAGCTGGCTCGCCCTCGGGGCGGGTGACTGGGACATCGAGGTGGACGCGGGCCCGCTGTACACCCGTGGCCAGCACCGCCTGCTCGGCTTCCAGGGCTCGAGCGAGCTCGAGCTGACCGTGGATGGCCCCGGCCCCCCCGATGGGTGGGTCCTGGCGGATCTCGGGGTCGAGACCTGGCCCTCCCGCAACACGCGGGAGCCGGTGGCCTCGGTGTTGGCCCGTGCGGCGGCTTCTGGCGTGGGTTTCGCGGTGGTGAGCGCACCCGACGAGGTGGCCACCACCGAGGATCCCCAACGGCCCTGGGATGACCGGCTGCTCTCCGAGGCAGGCTCCCAGGCCGTGAGCGCGGATCAGGGCACCGTCCTGGCCTGGCCCGTCAGCAGCAACCGCCGCAAGCCGGCCCACGGGGCGGTGCCCTGGGACGGGCTGGTGGCCGAGGACATCCTGCGGGTGGCGGCGGGGAGCAGCAAGCAGAAGCGCCTCCTGGAGGTCGATGCCGACTGGGTCCGAGCCGCTGGAGCCCACTGGGGCTGGGAGCCGTGGCCCGACATGGTGCGGCTCCGGTCGATGGACGACCTGGGTGTGCTGACGGGGCTGTCGGATGTGTGGGCGGACGTCAGCCCCACCGGCCCGCTCACCTGGGTTCGTATCGGCCACAGCGGGCCGGCCTCGGCGGCGGAGGTCGAGCGCGGCCTGATCGAGGGTCACACGGTGGCGACCACTGGCCCCTTCCTGGATCTGACCGTCAACGGACAGGGCCCCGGCTCGGCGCTCGAGCCCCGCCAGCAGCACCGCGTGGACCTCACGGTGCTGGCACCGCGAGATCTGCCCCTCGAGGGAGCTGCGCTGGTCGTGGACGGTGAGCTGTGGGCGCAGTGGGACCTCGACGGCGGGCTCGAGCCGGTGCGGCTCGAGGTGCAGCGCCTCGCCCCCAGCCGGCGCTACATCCTGGCGGTGGCCTGGGGGCCCCAGGAAGGCCCGGACGCACAGTGGGCGATCACCGCACCGATCTGGACGGGCCGGCCCTGAACTTCGCGTTAGAAACTCAATCCCCCAACACAAGGAGAACGCGATGAAGAGGCTCGCTATCGTCCTGTCGCTGGCTTTGGCGTCCGGCTGTGTGTCCAAGTCCGCCTACCTCGAGCTGGAGAGCCAGTATGAGGGCTGCAAGACCGAATGCGCCGAGCTCGAGGCCAGGGTGGCGCGCTACCAGGCCACGGCCCAGGCCGCCGCGGATCGGCTCAACGAGATCCGTCGTGAGTTCCAGCCGCTCATCGATCGTGGCGTGCTCGAGGTCACGGTGGACGAGGGTCGCATCGTCATCGGCATGGCCGCCGACGTGCTCTTCCCTCCGGGCTCCGCCGAGCTGTCCACCGAAGGGCGCTCCAACGTCATCCAGGTGGCGAAGCTGTTGGCCAAGCGTAGCGATCGCGAGTTCCAGGTCGAAGGCCACACCGACAGCGATCCCATCAGCAGCGACGAGTTCCCCTCCAACTGGCACCTCGGCTCGGCCCGGGCCATCAACGTGGTCCAGGTGATGGTGGGCGCGGGCATGTCCGCTGACCAGATCTCCGCGGCCACCTTCGCAGACACCCGCCCGGTGGAGGTCAACAGCACCGCCAAGGGCAAGGCCAAGAACCGCCGCATCGAGGTGGTCCTGCTGCCCGACCTCAGCGAGCTGCCCGGCTACAAGGCCCTGATGGAGCACGGCCGGCCCAGCCGCAAGGCCAAGAAGAAGAAGGGCAAGCGGCCGCCCCCCCGCAACCGCTAGCGCTCCGGTCGGCACACCGCGTTCAGTCCCCCAGCCGATACACCGCGCCCCAGTCACGCTCGACGAGGGGTTCTCCCCAGCGCGCTCGGGCACGCTGGTGCAGGGCCGCCCGCTGGCGGTCGTCCATGCACTCGTGCAGCACCAGCAGCGGCTGGCCTTGTCGGCGACCCGGGGCGAGATAGGCACGCCCGACCAGGCCGACAGGGTGGCCACCAGGGCGAGGTCGGTCGGTGTGCGGCCTCGACCGTAGTCGCCTGAGAGCGGCTGCTGGTGCAGCGAGGCGAGGTAGAGGGTGCGCTTGGGGGCGGCGTGGGGGTTCCACACCGGAGGATCGCCGATGGGGAAGGTCACCGTGGGACCCTGCAGTTGGGCCAGCACTTCGTCGTCCACTGTCACCCAGGTGTGGGGAAGGAGCAGGGCCGGCAGGATCATCCACGCTTCCACGAGGGCCGTAGCGCCCAGGAGCACAGCCAGGGGCCAGCGCCGGGCCGCGATCCCGCCCGCGACGAGGGCCGGGACCAGGAACATCACCACCAGCCGCTGGGCGTTGCCCAGCTTGTCGGTCAGCGGCAGGGCCTGGAGGAGTTCCTGGATGGGGCTGAAGGCGTCGGTGGGCCCCGGTGAGAGGGCGTGCTTCACCAAGGGGGGGCCGGCGCCCAGCAGGAACATGGCAAGGGCCAGCGCGGCTATGGGACGGCTCCGGCGCACCGCCAGGCCCATCACCAGCCCCACCAGGCAGCACAGGCCCCCTGGAAAGCGTCGCAGCAGCCACAGCCAGGCTGCGGGTGCGCCGTCGGGGT
>CAZHIK010001061.1:0-3478 GCA_964532635.1 uncultured Enterobacterales bacterium | reverse complement strand
GGCTCGGTGGATATCACATCCATGATCCGTACGGCCCGCCGTACGCCCCCATGTCAGCGCGGCTACCGTCGGGATCGTAGGTCCCGGACAGGCCCGCGTCGATCACGGGGCTACCAGCCTCGAGGTGGAAGTCGTAGCCGGTGGCATCCACGAACATCGGGTCCACCTCGACGTTGCCGTTGGTGCCCGTGGGATCCTCGATACCGTACACACCGTTGCTGTTGTCCCACAGGTCGATGGCGCGGATGGTCGTGTTGGGGCTGCGCTTGACCCGGATGACCGAGCCCTCGCTGTGGGCGGCCAGGATGCTGCTGTGCATGTTGAACGAGTTGTTGTCGCGCAGGTGGACGCCGGAGCCCGAGGGGGCCGCGTTGCCCCACAGGGTGGCGTTGGCCAGCAGCGCGTAGGAGTTCTTGAAGGCGAAGCCGCCGCCTTCTTCGGATGCGGTGTTGTCGGCCACGATCTGGTTGGCGGCCGCGACGGTGGAGTCCTCGGCGTACAGCGCGCCGCCTCGCTCGGCGCTGTTGCCGGTGAACACCAGGCGCTCGAGGGTGACCGTGTAGCCGTCCTCTTCGAGCATGATGCCGCCGCCGTACTCGGCCACGTTGTCGATGAAGCTCGAGTCCTGGATGGTCTGGGCGGAGTGGTTGGCGCTCGAGTGCAGGCCGCCGCCGTTCTCGGCGGTGTTGCCCTGGACCAGGCAGCCGGAGACGGTGCTGGTGTCGTTGTCCAGCTCGATGCCGCCGCCGGCGTCGCCGGCGGTGTTGCCGACCACGGTGTTGTCGCGGAAGGTGCCGTGGGCGTGGGACATCTTGACGCCGCCGCCGTCGTCGTAGGCGACGTTGTAGGACATCTCGTTGTCCTCGATCAGCGCGCCGTTGCCCACGTAGACACGCAGGCCGCCCGCGTCGTCGCCGGCTTCGTTGTACAGGAAGCTGTTGCCCACGATGTGGGTGTTCGACGAGCTGGCGTAGCCGCCGCCACCGTCGTCTTCGGTCCAGTTGCCAGTGACCACGTTGTCCTGGATGATGCCGTCGCCACGGTACTGGAAGAAGCCTCCACCGTCGTCCCAGGCCACGTTGTCGGTGATGGTGTTGCCGATCAGGACGGCCTCGGCCTTCATGTAGATCGCACCGCCGACGTCCCAGGCGACGTTGCGCTCGAGGGTGTTGCCCTCGATCACCGCGCCGCCGTACTCGGTGGACAGGGCGCCGCCGTCGTCGGCCTCGTTCTCGATCAGGGTGTTGCCCTCGAAGCTGCCGGTGCAGGTGTCGATGGTGGCGCCGCCGCCGTCGTCGAAGGCGATGTTGTCCTGGAAGAGGTTGCCGCTGATGTCCACCTCGGAGGCGCCGACCCACAGCCCGCCACCGTCGCCGTCGGTGTAGTTGCCGACGAAGGTGTTGTTCTCGAGGTTCACCACGCTGTACTTCACGTACATGCCCCCGCCGTGGTAGCCGGCGCTTCCGTTCTGGATGGTGAACCCGACCATGGAGAAGCCCGGCTCGGACACCCTGCGCACCCGCAGGGCCCGGTCGATGCCACCGCCGTCGATGACGGCCGCGCCGTCGCCGTCGGTGGAGACCAGGGCCACGGCCTTGCTGTAGTGGACGATGTTCTCGTGGTAGGTGCCCGCGCAGACCCCTACGATGCTGCCTTCGGGCACCTCGTCCAGGGCTTCCTGGATGGTGGTGAAGTCGCCGCTTCCGTCGGCGCACACCGACCAGGTGCTGGCCGCTGGGATCCCTTCCCAGTCGAGACTGGAGGCGCAGCCGGACAAACCGGTGGCCAGGACTAGCTGGAGAAATGCTGTGGAACGCACGAACACACCCTGGGACAGAGTCAGTAGAAGGAACACCCGCGCGCCCATGGTAGCCTCGGTTTCCTGCACCTCCAAGTGCTTGTCGCCACTTGTCATCAACATCACGCCTCTCCTGGAGCGTCCATGGGTTTCTCCTGCGGCATCGTCGGCCTCCCCAACGTGGGCAAGTCCACCCTGTTCTCGGCGCTGACCTCCGTCCAGGTGTCCGCCGAGAACTACGACTTCTGCACCATCGAGCCCAACCGCGGCATCGTCCCCGTACCCGATGAGCGGCTCCAACGGGTGGCGAGCCTGTGCGGCCCCGAGACGGTCACCCCCACCACCCTCGAGTTTCTCGACATCGCAGGGTTGGTCAAGGGCGCCAGCCAGGGCGAGGGCCTGGGAAACCGCTTCCTGGCCCACATCCGCGAGGTGGACGCCATCGCCCACGTGCTGCGCTGCTTCCCCGACGGCGACATCACCCACCGCTACGGCGACATCGATCCGGTCCGGGACCTCGAGCTGGTGGAGACCGAGCTGATCCTGCGGGACCTCGAGACCATCGAGCCTCGCCTGCACGATGCTGCCAAGGCGCGCACCGGCGGCGACAAGCTGGCGAAGAAGCGCTATCCCGCACTGCTGCGAGCCAAGGAGGCCCTCGAGGCGGGGATCCCCCTGCGCCGTGCCGAGCTGGGCCCCAACGACCTGTCGAACCTGAGCTACCTGTTCCTGCTCACCCCCAAGCCGGCCATGATCGTGGCGAACCTGGGGGACGAGCAGCCGGAGGACGATCCTGTGCTCGAGCGGGTGCGAGAGGCCGGGGCGGCCATGGGCGCGCCGGTGGTGACCCTGCGGGCGAGGCTGCAGGCGGAGATCGCCGAGCTCGATCCGGAGGAGCAGGCCATGTTCCGCGAGGAGCTGGGGGTGGAGCTGTCCGGCCTCGAGAAGCTTGTGCAGGCCGGCTACGGGCTGCTGGACCTGGTGACCTTCTACACCACTGTGGGGGTGGAGGTCCGGGCCTGGACGGTGCCTGCAGGGACCGGGGCCGCCCAGGCTGCGGGACGGATCCACAGCGACATGGAGGCGGGCTTCATCCGCGCCGAGGTGATCCCCTGGGACATCCTGCTCGAGCACGGCAGCGACGCGGCCGCCCGGTCCGCTGGCGCCATCCGCAGCGAGGGCCGCGACTACCCGGTGCGCGAGGGTGACGTGATCCGCTTCCTGTTCCGGAACTAGGATCTTGCGGCGTTCCCTCCCCGCGCTGGTGGTCCTGCTCGCCGCCTGTCCGCCACCCGCCGACACAGGGGAAGCCACGCCTCCGCCTGCCGTCCGGTCCCTCGCAACCCAGAACACCGGCACCACCACATACCTCGACCTGGTGGCCGACAGTCCCTCCGAGGATGTCCGTGAGGTCTGCTCGAGCTGGTACGACAACAACCTCTGCTTCGGCGAGACCGAGGCTCTGGTCGCCGAGGCCGTTGACCTCACAGGTGGGGGAGGTACCTGATGGCGGTCGTGGGCCTTGTTGTGCACGAGGACCGGGCGGCGGCGGTCGAGCAGGCCAACGTGCTTGCCGGTCGGCTGGAGGACGAGGGCCACGTTGTGAGGCGCTCGGGTGATGACGGCTTTGGTGCCGGTGGGTCAGGCGACCTGGACCTGGTGGTGAGCCTCGGTGGCGAT
>CAZHIK010001060.1:0-3479 GCA_964532635.1 uncultured Enterobacterales bacterium | reverse complement strand
AGATGGGGTTCTCGAAGGGCCTGGGGCCGGGGCTGGGCGCCCCGGGGGGCGGGGAGGCAGGGGGCGCGGGGGCCCGGGTCTGGACCTTGGGTGCCTCGAAGCGAAACTCGGTGGCTCCGATGCGTACACGATCGCCGTCGACGAGATCGTGATCCCGCACCCGCTTCGAGTTGACGAAGGTGCCGTTGACGCTGCCGAAGTCCCTGAGCATCCAGCCATCGCCCTTCTTGACGATCTCGGCGTGGGAGCGGCTGGCGGCCGGGTCGGGCAGCACCACGTCGCGCTGTTCCGCGCGGCCCATACTGAGGCCACCATCACGGATGGGATACTCCGGACGGAGCCCGGAGCCGTGCACCAACACCAGACGCGCAGCCCCGACCACCCGTGGGGGCCCCGCTTCGGGGCCGGAGGTGGCGGTGTTGGTGGACTCGCGCTCGGCGTCGAAGGGGATGGAGAAGACGAGCACGAAGGGATCGATCAGGACCTCGTCGCCGTCCTCGAGATCCCGCTTCCGGAGCGGCTTGCCGTCGAAGTAGGTGCCGTTGCCACTGCCGACGTCCTCGATGGTGACGCCGGTGGCGGTCACGTGCAGGCGCGCGTGGCGTCTGGAGACGGCGATGTCCGGCAGCACCAGACCGTTGTCCTCGGCGCGACCGATGTGGATGCTGCCGTTGGGCAGCGGCACGGTCATGTCGGGATGACCTTCCCGACGGATGGTGAGCTCGATACGCTGCGCGCTCATGGAACCCGACCTCCTGGAGTGGACGATCCGCAAGTCCACGGGGTGAACACACACCTCCGCGGGTACTAGGACAACGTACGAACGAGGCGAGCGTTCACAAGAACCTTAGCACGAAGTACGTCGCTGTCGCACAGCCCGTCCAGGGCGAGCAGAGGTCAGTATTGCCGCGACATCTGCGAGCGTGCCTTCTCGAGGTACTCCTCGGCCTGCTGGTGCGAGCGGCTCTGGGGATTGGGCGCGAGCAGCAGCACCATCTCCCACGACGCCAGGGCCTGCTGGAACTGCATGTCGTCGTAGTAGCGCAGGCCAGCGTCGAAGTGCTCGGAGATCTTCTCGGTGATCTCGGTGTTGAGGCGATCGATGCGCCGCGCGCAGATCTCGCAGGCGTTGTCGAGCATCTGGGCCTGGTGGTAGGCCACCAGCGCGTCGTGGAGGCGCCCAGCGTTGTACAGACCGTGGGCCTTCTCCACCAACTCCCGAGAGCTCATCCCCGGAGGCGGATCGGGCCACTCGTCCTGGATGTCGCTCGCGGTGCCCAGGGTGGGGGTGGCCGGCTGGTCGCTACCGCCCTCGAGCAGGGAGTGGAGGGTGGCGTCGGTCGGCACCTCGAGAGGGCCGGGCTGACCCGCTTCCGAACCCGCGCCGTCGTGGGTGCCCTCAAGCCCCTCGACCGTGGTAGCCAGCAGGGAGGAGACGCCGTCGTCGTCGGGTGCCGGATCGGCCATCTTGACCGTGCGCCCACCCGCCATGGCCACCAGCGCCACCAGCCCGATCACCACGACCGCGGCGATGATGAGGGGAGCCAGGCGCAGCCCCTTGCCCTTGCCCCCGGAGGCGACCGGACGGGGCGCGGCGACCGAAACGGACCGATCGGCTGCGGGCTCATCGAGCCTCACCTCGAGCACGGAGTTGCCGATCCGGATCTTGTCGCCGGGTGCCAGCTGCCGGTGGGCCTGGACCCGGGTCTCGTTGACGAACACGCCGTTGCGCGAGCCCATGTCCTGGACCCACAAGGCGCCGTTGTGGAAGATCAACCTGGCGTGCTGCCGAGACACCCCGGTGTCGTCCAGCAGGATCTCGTTGCCGGCCTGGCGGCCCACTCGGAGCCCCTGTGGGGGGATGTTGTAGCGCTGGCCCTGGAGCTTCCCAGAGACACCGACCAGGAGAGGGAGGTTGGACATCCTGGACTATCCTACCGCGACGATGGCCACGACGCCCGCCGAACCAGCATTCGAGGCGCGGATCGCTACGCGATTCCCGCCGATCTGGGTGGTCTGGGCCAAGGATGGTGGATCACCACCTGCGACACGCCCGCAGGCGGCCGCCAGTGTATCCAGGAAAGCCTGATCGGGCAGCAGCTCACCCAGCTTGCGACCCACGAGGGCGTCGGGCTGGCTTCCGAGCCAGGCACAGGCCGCCTGGCTCACACCCAGGACACTCGAGTCGGCACCCACCACGAAGACGGGCACAGGCATGTCGGTCACCATGGTCACCAACAGCTTCGGATCGAGCCCGCTGCTGGAGCCACCGCCGCGATCTCCACGCTTCCACCGGATCAACAGCCGGTTGATGGAGTGGGTGAGATCGCGAAGATGCTTCCACTCCGAGGGCACCGCCACCTGCCCGACGTGGCCGCGCATGGCGAGCTCGAGTTCTTCCCGGACCGCGACGATGGGCGCTGTGGACAGGCGCCAGATGGACAGCCCGGTGGCCAGGAGGATGCCGAAGAGCACGATCAGGGCGGCGATGAGGCGACCGAAGACCGGGGTGGACTCGGCCACCGCCGTATCGACGTCGAACAGCAGGTAGGCCCAGCCGGTGATGGACGCCGGCGCGCCCTCGACGTGGGCCACGCGGATGGGGGCCAGCACGTGCCACTGGCCTCCGCCCTTGCGCCAGGTGGTGACCCGACCACGGACGTTGGCTTCGGCGAAGTAGTCCTTGCCGCCGATGGACTGGCGCACTTTCTCCGGAGGTGATCGCACCACGCCCTGGGCGTTGGTGATCATGCAGACCTTCACGCCAGGCTCGCTCAGCAGGAAGTTGGCGTCGAGCTTGAGGTTGTTCTGCTCGGCGATGGCGGTGACGTTGCGGGAGGCCAGGGCCAGGCCCAGGGCCTTGCCGCGCTCCAGCACCTGCTCCTGCGCCACGCTGCGGGCGTGCAGGACCTGGGACAACACACCGCCAGCAGGCGCGAGCAGGAAGGACATGCACGCGATGAGCATGATGCCGGCCAGCTGGATGCTCCAGGGCAGCTTGCGGACACGCCGCCAGATGTGCTTGACCTTGCCTGGCAGGTCGTCGGTGTCCGGGGTGACGACGCTGCGATCACCAGCCGGTGAGATGCCACCATAGGAGGGCGGATCGCCGTAGTTCGGATCGGGCTCGGGCGCGCCTGTGGCACCGAAGCCGGTGGAGGTGCCGAAGCCACCGCCTCCTGGACCACTGAACGGATCTTCGCTCTTGGCTGCCAGCGGCTGACCCGTGGGGGGCACCTCCGAAGAGGGCACATCACGAGTGACGGTGGGGGGGCCCTCGGGGCCTGGGAGTTCCCCACCGCCGAAGCCACCCGGTCCACCGCCGTAGCTCCCACCGGGATCGCCGAAGCCGCTCGAGCCACCCCCGAAGCCGCCGCCCGGGTCACCGAACGGGGAGGCCTGTTGCGGCGCCGAGGTTGCACCGGAGGGAGCCACGGGCTGGGGTGCGGAGGGAGGAGGAGCGCCGTAGGCTCCGGAGG
>CAZHIK010001059.1:0-3493 GCA_964532635.1 uncultured Enterobacterales bacterium | reverse complement strand
CTGGACAGCGCCGTCGTGGTGCTGGTGTCCGATCACGGCGAAGAGCTTGGCGAAGACGGCCTGTTCCACCACCGCTACACCCTGAGCGACGAGAGCCTGGAGGTACCCCTGATCGTGCGCATGCCGGGGGGAGCCCACGGTGGCCGCCGGGTCCAGGGCCTGGTGGACCTCACCGACGTCATGCCCACCCTGCTCGAGGACGCCGGTGCCGAGTCGCCGGCGGGCATCCGCGGGCGCTCCTTCCTGCCCGCGCTCGAGGGCGAGGCCTACGAGCCCCGCCCGGCCGTGTTCGCCCAGACCATGTTCCGCGGCGTGAGCGTCCGCACCCCCAGCGGACGGCTCACCTTCTCAGGTATCGGCGCCGACTCGCCCTTCCTCGCCTCGATGATCGCCACCACGCGGCCGAACAGCCCGGCCTTCGAGGCCAGCGATGGCCTCGACAAGGCTCAGTGGAAGGACCTGCGAGCCGAGCTGGCCGCCTGGGCCGCACAGCTGGACCAGCCCGACGGCACCGGCGAGATCGTGCTCAGCCCCGAGCAGCTAGAGGTCATCCAGCAGAAGGGCTACTGGGGGGCTCGGTGAGGCATCGCGCGTCGCTGCTGCTGCTGCTCCCCGTCCTCGCGGGTGCCGCTTGGCTGGGTTTGCCCGACCACAGCTTCGTGGAGGCGATCCGGCCCGGACTCGAGGCCGCAGACGAAGACGGCGACGGCGGCCTGTCCTCAACCGAGCTGGCCCGCTCCTCCCCCGTGCTCACCAGCTTCCACAAGATCGACCAGGATCAGGACGGTTCCCTGGACGAGCCCGAGCTGCTGCACCACCTGCTGGCCGAGAACCCCTCCAACTTCGACGGCGAGCACCACCAGCTCACCCCCTCTCCACACGACCACTTCCGCTACTCCCCCAAGCCCAGGCCCGTGCGGGTGCTGCTCTACCTGTACGAGTTCATGCTGGCCGAGGTGCTCTCGGTGGACAAGCGCATCCCTCTGCCCAGCGACGAGCAGATCGAGGCCGCGGCCTACAGCGGCAGCCTGGACAGCGAAGAAGCGCTGCTGGTGAGCGCCAACATGGTGGCAGCCTACAAGGAGTGCGGCCTCGCGGTGCCCCCCTTCCTGGACCAGATCGAGCCGGTGTTGGCAGAGCCTGGGCTGCGGGAGTCCAAGCAGCGGGTCCCGCCGCACGATCGACAGGACCGC
This sequence comes from uncultured Enterobacterales bacterium, assembly GCA_964532635.1. Classification (GTDB taxonomy): domain Bacteria; phylum Myxococcota_A; class UBA796; order UBA796; family JAFGLY01; genus CALDOK01. The sequence continues at coordinate 2,300 of CAZHIK010001059.1, read as the reverse complement.
GGCAAGCGCCCCGGGCGTCGCGAACACCGGGACCGGCCTCCCGATGTCCGAGGTGGGCTGGGTGGGCCGCCCCCGGGTCAGGGAGCGCCTCGCGAAGGCCCGCCGCCGGGCTCCGGAGGTTAGGCTCCTCCTCCGTACGCCGCGACAGGAGGACGACGTGGCCCGCTCCCGAATCCGCCGAGTTCCCGCCTCCGGGATCCATCGCCCCCACGGCACCAGCTGGGCTCTCACACGGGGCGCTCTCCACGCGGTGGCTCCGGACCCGGCAGCCCCGGGTCCCCTCCGCGGGCTCGAGAGAGAGGCGGGGTTTCACCTCAACGCCCGGCACGCCGTGGCCTTCGGCGCGGCGGTACCCGCGCTGGAGCTGCTGCTGGCCGCCCTCGAGCTGACCGAGACCAAGACGGTGCTCTTCCCCGCGCTCGCACCGTCCTGGGTCCCCGACGCCGTCCGCGCTGCGGGCCTGCGGCCCGTGCCGGTGGATGTGCATCCCCACACCCTGCATCTCGATCCCGCTGCACTGCGCGCCGCTGCGGGCTCCGACAGCGTCGCGGTGCTGGTGAGCCACACCGCCGGTGTGCCCTGCGATCTCGACACCCTGAGCGCCACCTGCCAGGAGCTGGACCTGCCTCTGATCGAGCTGTTCGGTCAGGCGGTGGGAGCCCGCTGGCGCGCCCGCCCTGTGGGTGCCTGGGGCCGGGCCGGGGTGGCCTGCCTGGACTGCGGCCAGCTCTCCGCCTTCGGCGGGGCGCTGCTGGCCAGCGACGACCGTGCCCTGGTGTCCCGGCTGCGGGCCACCCTGGCGGGGCAGCCCGAGCCCACGGGCTGGCCCACGGCCCGGAGCGTGGCCCTCGGCCACGTGCGCACGGTGCTGGCCCATCCCACCGCCTTTGGCCTGCTGCACCGCGCCATCCCCCACGGCGCCCTCACCCCCGAGCCGGGCCAGGGTCCCCCGCGCCTGCACCCGGCCCAGGCCGAAGCCCTGCGCACCGCCCTCGCACAGCACGAGGCCCAGCTCGACGTCTGTCGGGAGCGCGCGGCCCAGCTGCGCTGGGCACTGCCGGCCGGGGCCTGGCGGCAGGATGTGCCCGAGGGCGCCCTGCCCGCATGGTCCAAGCTGCTGGTACGCAGCCGCGATCCCCAGCGCTGCGCTGCGGCGGCGGCCGGTGCCGGGGTGGAGCTGGCAACGGCGCCGCTGGTGGACCACAGTCACGGCGCTTGCCCCCACGCCGCCCGCGCCGCGGCGGAGTGCATCGCCCTGCCCTGTCACCGCCGGCTGGGCGAGACCGACATGGAGCGCCTGGTCGCGGCGGTGGAGGGGTGGTTGATCTGAGCCTGCTCCGGGGCTCTGCAACGGATCGGGGCCCCGGCGTTGCATTCGAGGCGAGGTGCCACCTGGGCCGTGGGGCGGCCCCCCGATTCCTTCACCCGTCGCAGTGGGTGTCGCCCTGCTCGCAGAGCCAGTCGCTGCAGGTTCCCACGATGGTGTTCGTGGGGGCGGCAGCTGGGTGGACCCAGTCGACATCCATGACCCACGCGCACAGCGTGGTGCGCAGCTCGTCGGCCAACGCAGGGTCGCGGCCGGACAGGTCGTAGCGCTCCCCCGCATCGAGTCCGAGATCGTAGACCTCCTCGGCTTCGCTGGAGAAGAATACATCATCGGAGCCGGCGTTCGAGTAGGGCTGGCAGGCGGAGTAGTCCTGCACGCCGGCCAGGAAGTACTTGTGGTCTTGGTGGACCATGACCGCAGTGTCGACGCCGCGGGAGGCGAACACCGGAAGGGTGGGCAGCTCGCCACCCAGCAGTGTATCCACCAGCGAGCTGCCCTCCAGCTCGCCTGTCCAGTCGAAGGCCGCCGCGAGCTCGGCGATGGTGATGTTCTCTGACCCGTCTCGACCAAGGAGAGTGACCGCGTCACCGAGGCGGGCCTCCGGGATCTTGCCGACGTCCGCTACGATACAATCCATGGAGACGCGGCCAATGAGGGGTGCCCGTCGGCCGTGGACGAGGACCTGGGTATGGCCGGAGAGCGCGACCGGCCAGCCATCCGCGTACCCGACCGGGATCGCAGCAAGGCGAGTCCGATGAGTGGTCCTTTCAGTCGAGCCGTAGCCAACCGGCGTTCCCGCGGGGACCTCGCGCAAGAGGACAATGCGGGCGCGCACGCTGAGAACCTGCTGGAGGGGCAACAGGGCCCTCAGCCCGGGGGAGGGATAGATGCCGTAAAGGCCAGCGCCGGGACGTACGAGGTTGAAATGGGAGTCCGGGAGTTGCACGACGGCCGCGCTGTTCGCGGCATGAAC